>JANXQE010000708.1 GCA_025356925.1 Limisphaerales bacterium
TTCTGCTGCGCGAGCACGCCCGACGGCCAACCCACAGCAGGGATGGCGCCGACAAAGTGATCGATCAAACAATCAAACAGACACAGAAAAATATGAGCAAGACCATGGATACGATAGTTAGCATTCTGCGCACTGCGAAACACCCATTCCGTCAGGCCGAGGATCGCCCGACCAAGGCGCGGCAACATCGCTACGAGCGCCGCAAAATCCAGGAGCATCTTCGGGTTTTTGAGTGGCGGGATCAGTTATTGTCCGACTAGGGGCGCTTCAACGCCGACACCATGCTCCGCACCGGACAATAGCAACCAGCTTCACTGGTGCGGACTTAACGAATCATTCTCGAGGGAAAGCCCGAGCCCAGACGTATCCAGGTATATCGCATGAGAACAATAATGACCGAAACAACCCTTGCCAGCCTTGCAGCGATTGGCTTGCTCGCTTTCTTAACCGCTGGCTGCACCTCCCCCGCCAGCAAATCCCGCGTCCGGGTGACCGAGGAGAAAGGTTACATACAGCTCGCTCACGTCCAGGACACCTCACAAACCTCGAACCTGAAAAAAGGTCATACGACGGCGATGGTGTGCGACCAATGCACAACCGTTCGGGATCAGAGCCTCAACTCCTCATTGAGCAAGCTCTTTTATCCGCCTCCACTGCGCGCAGGCATCGCCGGCTCCAGGGGATGGCAACAGCAACAGTGGGTCTTGTATGATTGGCTGCGACGCCACTATTGTCCTGGCTGCAAATCCACCGTTACCACGACGGGCAGTTGGCTGAACCAAAAGCAGACAGTCAAACACACCTGCGATGCCCACCGTGACGTCCCCGTATTCTGCTGCGCCACGCAGAAAGACGCGACGCCAACCCAGGGAACGGACAAGCTGTGGCCGCCTCGGTGAGGCGCTCAACCGAAGAAACGTGAGACACAGTTATGAAAATCCAAATTCAACCCGTCATCAGCGTTTCCTCGTTGCTTGGCCTGGCGCTCATTGCGGCCGGCTGCGCTTCGACACGCTCCTACACGATCGAGGAACGGCAATTCATTCAACTTCATCACGTGGCGAGCACCGCACAGGATCTCGATCCCAAGGGCAAGCCTGTTGCCATGGTCTGCACCAAGTGCAAAACGGTTCTCTATCCTAAGAGCCGAGGGACGCGGTTCGACGCGCCGCTCGGACACCGCCATTACTGCCCTGGCTGTAAATCAACCATCACCGTGACTGGTGCCGGCTTTAATTTGAAGGAGGAGGTCAAACACACCTGCGAAGCATGCGGCAGCGACTCCGTGTTCTGCTGCGCCGCGACCAAGAGTGCGCCAGCGACAAACGGCATGGAGCAGAAAAAAGATTGAACGAGGGATCGACGCCTTGGTGATCGTATCAGAATTATGAGCTTTGAATCGAAAACAATTCTGGTTGTGGACGACAGTCCTTTGGTCGCTTATGCCGTGGGATGTCAAGCGGTACGAATGGGCTTTATTGTCATGCTGGCTGCCAACGGTGAAGAGGCCCTGCAGCGCCTGGCCGAAACAGAGGTCGCTGCCGTCGTTAGCGACGTGGAGATGCCGGTTATGGGCGGGTTTGAGTTATGCCGAACCATCCGTCTTCTCTACCCGGAGCTGCCGCTAATTTTAATGAGCGGACTCTTCGACGAGGAGCGCCACCAAACGGCGTTGGCTTCCGGCGCAAGTGTCTTCCTGGAAAAGCCGATTACTGCAGCGCAACTCTCCGCCGCGTTATCACAAGAACTCCGGCCCGATCAATCGCCATGCGCCAATGAGAGAAATTTCGCGTTGGAATCTTAAGCCGAATTGCCGCTGATCGCCTGTAAACAGGGGGGTGCGCTCCTACCTTTCCCACGCTCCTGCGCTCTTGCACTCCACGTTCCAATGAGCCTGCCGTCAACTTACGGCCACCAGCGAGACCTTTTCGTTTTTTCCATTGCGGGCAGTTCCGTAAGCACTCGGATCGAGCGTCGGTTCCCCATCGACTAGAAACAAGTATTGATGATGGCCGTGGCAAAGGAGAAGTTCCAGCCGCCAGGCGCCATCCGCCTGGCGTTTCATCGGGTTGGCCAAAGAGTTCCAGCCATTGAAATCTCCCATCAGGCCCACGTCGCTAGCGGTGGCGGCGCGGCAGATAAACGTGACAGGTTTTAGGTTGTTCTTGGCGGAATAGCGGATCAACGAAGGCAGCGGATAATCAAGGAGTGTATTCATAGCAAATTGAATTGGAAGCGCGGCCATTGGCATTCGCGCGCGCTCAACCGCTCAGGCGAGCCTCGGTAAATCGTTCCATCGTTCATGCTTTCTGATACGGCACGATCAGCTCAATCCCTCGCGTGGAGGGGCAGACCGTGAGAACCGTCAAGAGCGCCAAGAAAATCGCGGTGCCTGTGGGCTTTCACGCTGCAACGCTCCAACGCACTGGCGTTTTACTCACCGGTACGAGTCGAGGGAAAAGCCCTCCCTCCGGCGTATCAGATTCAGATATGAGCAGCGAAGATACTACTGATTACCCAAACGAAGAGGGCGCCTGCGTCGTCTGCGGCAAAAGCGCCGGTGATAATGGCGGGTTCACCATCATCAACCACCGGGGCAACACGATCCGCCTGTGCTGCTATGCTACGGTTGTGTAGAGACGTTCAGGCAGGAGCCGGACTTCCATTTGGCCCGCTTGCGGAAGGCCTTTGAAGCCGGGGAACTAAAAAGGCGTGGCATGGACCTCCACACAGGCCGGGTACATGAAAAAGCCCGCTCGTCCCTGGCAAATACTTGAAGACCAGTTATGAGGCCATTCGCCACTCGTCCTCTCCGATGGAGACTACGAACTGTTTCAGTTTACGAGCGAGGGATGCTGCCGGCGGCAGCGTAGTAGAGACAGAAGATATTTTATGAAAACCGGAAAGTCCCCAGTTCTTGTTGTGACAATTTTGGCCGCCATCGCTTTGATAGCCATCCCGCGCGCTTTTGCCCGAGCGCCTGCGCACCGGGCCGTTGCTCATCCCATACCGCAGCCGCCGTCCGAGTCGGCCCAGATCATTTTTGATCACTACATCAAAATCCAAACGGCTCTGGCCCAGGATTCCCTGGAAGGTGTTGCTGAGAGCGCAGTAACCATCGCCAAAGCCGTGCGGAGTGATCCTGCCAGGACGTTTGCCTTCCGTGTAGCCAATCGAGCCGACCTTCTGGCGCGCGCGAAAAAGCTAACTCAGGCCCGCGCCGCCCTCGTGCGGCTGACGTTCCCGCTGAGCGAGTATGCGAAGAAGAGTCACCTGGCCGGTTTCTATGAAGGCTGGTGCCCGATGCAAAGGACCAGATTACTTCCAACCATGGATGGGACACCAATACGAACGGTGATTACCTGCGGAAAACATGTGCGGTATTCCAAAAGGCTGGCATTAGGGTCTCACTATTCGTTGACCCAGTCCCGGAAATGATCGAAGGGGCCAAAGCAGCTGGGGCCGACAGGATAGAATTATATACAGAGTCGT
>JANXQE010000761.1 GCA_025356925.1 Limisphaerales bacterium
GGGCCGTCGGGTAACCTTCGGCCACCGCCAGCGTGCTGGCGGCGATATCCGACGGCATCTCGCCCCGGCCGACCCTTTCGCCAAAGCCCCGGTTGCGGCTTAACTTGGAAAAGCAGGTCACCATGAGATCGCCCAGCCCGCTGAGCCCCGTAAAGGTGTCCGGTTGCGAACCGCAACCGACGCCCAACCGGCGGATTTCAACAATCGCACGGGTGACCAACGCCGCCTTTGAGTTATCGCCGAAGCCCAAACCGTCGCCAACTCCGGCGGCAATCGCGATCACGTTTTTGAGCGCACCCCCGAGCTCCACACCTCGCACATCCGCGCTGGTATAGACTCGGAAAGAGGGCCGGTTAAAAAGGCTTTGGACACGGGTCGCGGTGGCCGGCTCGCTGCTGGCAGTCACAATGGCAGTCGGAATATCGCGGGCGACTTCGATGGCAAAGCTCGGGCCCGACAGAGCCGCGGAGGTCGCCTGAGGGGCAGTCTGAGCCAGGATTCCGCACATGGTTAAACCAGTGTCGTACTCGATGCCTTTCGTGACGCTGACGACCGTCCCACGGAAGTCCTGTAACCGGCTTGTCACCTGCCGAAATGGCTGGGAGGGAACGGCGACCACCACGCACTCGGCCCCAGCGATGGCGTGCGCTAGATCGATGTCCAAGGACAGTTCGCGAGGCAACTCAATTCCGGGCAAAAAGCGATCGTTGCGGCGCGTCTGGTCGATTTCCTCAATCCACGCGGGCACGTGCCCCCAAAGCGTGACCTGGTTTGCGCCCTGCTGAAGCAACCGCGCCAGCGCGGTGCCCCAGGCGCCAGCTCCCAATACTGTGATCTTCATGAAGTCGGTTTACTTGTCTGGCTCAATGGCGCCGGGCTTTTGCGCCCGATCCGGCTCTCGGTTCCCTTGAGCAGCCGCGCGATATTGGCTTTATGCTTATAAATGGCCAAGCCCGCCATTGCGGCCGTGATCCCAATCATCGTGGGACTTCCACCCGTAAGCCAGTCTGCAAACGGCAGCGTAAAGGACGCGCAAATCGACGCGAGCGAAACAAAGCGGGTCAAACCGAAAACCAGGATCCAAACAGCCAGAATGATAAGCAGGGAGTAAGGCACGAGCGCCACGAGCACACCCGCCGAGGTCGCAATGCCTTTGCCGCCCTTGAAGCGAAGCCAGCAGGTATAATTATGACCAAGAATCGCCGCTAAACCGGCGACGATCTCGAGCGCCTCTCGAGTGGTGGCGTCGCCCGTTGCCCCAAATACGTGCCAGTAGAGCCGGGTGATCACCACCACCGCTGCGAACCCTTTCAGCGTGTCACCCAAAAGAACCGCGATCCCGGCCGCAGTTCCGAAATAGCGAAATACATTGGTTGCCCCGATATTTCCACTCCCGATCGTGCGGATGTCGATGCCTCGGGCTTTGCCCACGAGGAAGCCCGTGGGGATCGATCCCACCAGATAGGACGCCACCGCGGTTATGATGTAGCCTGCAACCGGCACAGCGCTAATTTATTAGCCGACCCGCGGAACATGAAAGCCCAAAGTTCAACGGTCAATGGGCCCACCGGCTGATTTCCCATTAACACGGCGCCGGTGACATATTTCCGGCGCGCCGGTGTCCTCGTCGGGTTACGGTGTCCCAGGCCTCGTCTGCCCACCAGGCGCCGATCGCCTTCGGCCAGGTTTCGGCTTTCAGTTTTCGCTCTTCGGATCTCCAGGCATCCTTTGCCAGTTGTCAAGGCTTCCGTCAACGTGGCACACTGACCGCCATCGAGCATGACCGCGCCTGACACAATCACAACCTCGGACAGGATTAAGGTGTCCGTCATTGGCACAGGGTCGCTGGGCAAGGAACACGCGCGGATCTATGCCCAACTCGCGGCTGCCGGCGGTATGGATTTTATCGGCGTTTACGATGCCGCACCCGAGACGAGTCGGAAGGTCGCCGAGCGGCATCAAGTGCGGGCGTTCGGTTCCGAGGACGAAGCTGCGGCCGCCAGCGATGCTGTCAGCATTGTCACTCCCACCACCACTCATTTCGAGCTCAGCAAACGATTCCTCGAGCGGCACCGGCACGTGCTCGTGGAGAAGCCGATGACTGACCATGCCGATCAGGCTGCCGAACTCGTGAGACTGGCCCAACAGAACAATTGCGTCCTGCAGGTCGGCCATGTGGAGCGATTCAACCCGGTGTTCAAGTACCTCCAAACCGTCGCCACGGCGCCACGGTTCATTGAAACCCACAGGCTCTCCCCGTATCCGGCGCGAAGCACGGACATTGGCGTCGTCCTCGACCTGATGATTCACGATCTCGATGTCGTACTGGCATTCGTGAAATCCCCGGTGGCCAGCGTGGATGCCGTGGGGATCCCCGTCCTGAGCAAGTCCGAAGACATTGCCAACGCTCGCTTGCGCTTTGCCAACGGCTGTGTCGCCAACCTTACCGTCAGCCGCATCAGCCCGGAACGAATGCGGAAGATACGCGTTTTCAGTGGCGGTACTACGACGAGTTATATCTCGCTGGATTACCGCGCGCAGGAAGGCTTCATTTACCGCGTAGCACGTGACGATGAGGGAGAAAGCTCGCTGCTCAAGAAACTGCTGCGCTCCAAAGACTCGGCCATTGTCAGCGAGTTTGCCGGCAAGCGCATTGTTCGCGAGCCGGTGCCGATCGCCAAAGACGAACCTCTCAAGCTGGAACTTCAGCACTTCGTTGAGTGCGTCCGCGCGCACCGCACCCCGGATGTCAGCGGAGAATCGGCAAAGAAAGCCCTGGACCTGGCATTCGAAATCACCCGGCAAATCCGGCTTGATGGTTCTCGGATTTGACCCAGCCAGACTCATGTCCTCCCGCAAATGAAACCCAGGAGCTTCATGATTATTGCGGGCGAAACCAGCGGCGACATCCTCGCCGCTGAACTGGTCCGGGCGTTGCGACTGGAGCTCAGCTCGACCCTGGTTCCGAGCACCTGGGACTACCAACCGCTGCACACGAGCCTCGCACCACGCGTCTTCGGGGCGGGCGGGCCGCAGATGGCTGAAGCGGGGGTGGACCTTTTGCTCGATCTGACCACGCACGCGGTCACGGGGATTTCAGAGGTGCTGAAGCACTATCCGAAATTTCGGGGCCTCTTTAGCCAGCTTTGTCACGCCGCCGTCGAACGTCAGCCCGACGCCATCATCTGCGTCGATTTTTCAGGTTTTAATCGGAGGTTTGCCCATGTCATTCGAGAATACGCCAGCGCCCGTTCGGACTGGTTTCACGACTGGAACCCCAGGATTATCCAGTACGTTTCACCACAGGTTTGGGCTTCGCGCGCAAGCCGGGTCTATCAAATTGCCAGGGATTTTGACCTGGTGCTGAGCATCTTCCCTTTTGAACGCGAGTGGTATGCGGCGCGTGTCCCCGATCTGCGCGTGGAGTTCGTCGGACATCCGATCGTAGATCGGTATGGGCAGCCAGCGGACGGACAGACGAGGAAAACCGCACCTGCTCCAGAATCACCAGCCATCCTGCTCCTGCCCGGCAGTCGGCCGGGCGAGCTGGATCGTCATCTGCCCGTTTTGTTAGGAGCGCTGGAGAGAATCCGCACAGTCTTCCCCCATCTTTTAGCCCGGATGGTCCTGCCAACGGAACGCCTGGCTAAGCGGGCACATCGCCTTGGCTTGTCCGAAAACCTCCAGCTCAAAATCGGCAATTTGTCTGAGGCACTCCGTCAAGCCGATCTGGCGATTGCGTCGACCGGCACCGTTACCCTCGAATGCGCTTACTTCGGCGTGCCGACAGTCGCGTTATACAAAACGTCCTGGCTCACGTGGCAGATCGCCAAGCGAATCATCACAGTGAAATATGGAGCCATGCCCAACCTCCTTGCCAAACAGGAAATCTTTCCCGAGTTCATTCAGGGCGCCGCCACGGCGGAAAACGTTGCCCGCGCGGCTCTCGAATTATTGAAAGACGCCCCTCGGCGGATGAAAATCAAAGCCCAGCTCGTGGACATTGTCGCTTCGCTGGGGCCACCC
>JANXQE010000768.1 GCA_025356925.1 Limisphaerales bacterium
ACGGATTCCACCCGAAAACCAGCCGCGATGGCCGCTTTCACCACACGCTCGCCGGGGTCACTGATGCCCGGGCTCCCGGCATCCGTCACCAGCGCGATTTTGTCCCCGCGTCCAAGCCGGTGGATGATTTCTTCGCTTCGCTTGGCCTCACTGAACTTGAAATAGCTCAGCAGCGGTTTGGAAATCCCAAAGTGTTTCAACAATTGTCCGGTGCGTCTCGTGTCCTCGGCGGCGACTAGGTCGCATTCCTTGAGCGTCCGCAAGGCTCTCAGCGTAATGTCCTCGAGATTACCGATGGGGGTCGCCACCAGGTAAAGCGTGCTCGGCGTCAGTGGTGGCAGTCCATCAGACATGTCCTGACCGCTCCTCTCATTTACTAATGCCCCGCTCGCTGCTGCGCACGAACTTCACCAGGTGCTGGATTTCCGGCAGTTGCGGCAGATCCTGTTCAATCCGCGCCAGCGCGTTGGGAATCGTCAGCCCTTCACGGAATAACATCTTAAACGCGTTCCTGAGGGCTGACTGAGATGCCTCCGGGACCCCGTGCCGTTCCATGCCGACCTTATTTACCGTCCGGGTCTCCGCCGGGTTCCCATCGGCCAGCATGAACGGCGGGACGTCCTGCACGACTTTCGAGCATCCACCGACAATTGACATCTTGCCGATTCGGCAAAACTGATGGATGGCAGCCAGGCCCCCGATGACGGCGTAATCCTCGACCATGACGTGCCCGGCCAGCGTAGCGACGTTGGACATGATCACGTGGTCTCCCAGCACCACGTTATGGGCGATATGAGAGTAAGCCAGGATGTGATTATTCGAGCCCACGACCGTCGTCTGGCCATCGCCAGTGGCGCTGTGGACGGTAACGTATTCCCGGAACGTGTTGTTGGCGCCAATCTCCGTTCGCGTGATCCCCCCCTTCCATTTCAGGTCCTGGGTTTGCAAGCCGAGGCTCGCGAACGGAAATACATTGTTGCCTTCTGCCAGCCGGGTATGTCCGTCAATGACGACGTGGGAGTGTAAACGGCAACGCGGCCCCATCACCACGTGCTCGCCCACGAGGCAATAGGGCCCGATGTCGCAGTCCGGGCCGATCTCCGCCCTCGGATGAACGACGGCTGTTGGATGGATCATAGCACCTCGAAGTTCCGAGATCATGCTAAACTTCCCGCAGTATGAACGTCACCTCAGCTTCACTGACGGTCTCACCCTGGACTTTGCAAATGCCTTTGGCTTTGCCGAGTTTGCCTCGCATCTTCGTCATCTCGACCTCAATCACCAGCGTGTCGCCCGGATGCACCGGCTTGCGCCATTTGACTTCCTCGGCCGACATGAAATAGGCGATTTGACCGGCGTTTTCCGCCTGCCGGAGCATCAGGATCCCGGCCACCTGGGCGATGGCTTCCAACTGCAGCACACCCGGCATGATCGGGTGGCCCGGGAAATGGCCTTGAAAGAAAGGCTCATTGATCGTGACGTTCTTGATCCCGACAATATGGTTACCCTCGATCTTTGCGATGCGGTCCACCATCAAAAACGGATAGCGATGCGGCAGGATCCGCATGACAGATTCGATGTCCAATTGCGCGGGCAACTCCATTCCCGGCACGAACCCTTCCGGCGACACTCGGGACGCCTTCGGGTAAGGCGGCGGGCCGAAAGTTTGGGGCTTGCGCATCTGCGCGGCAATGCGTCGCACCAGCTCACAGTTTGCGGCGTGGCTCGGCTTGACGGCGGTCAAATGCCCGTGCACCGGCTGGCCGAGGAGGGACAAATCGCCCAAAATATCCAGCATCTTGTGACGCACAAATTCTTCCGGGTACCGCAGCGGTTCCGTCGTCAGCACCGCGTCGTCACGAATCACGACCGCGTTCTCCAGGCTGCCCCCCTTGATTAGCCCGTTCTTGATCAAAAACTCGATCTCTTCGTAGAAACAAAAAGTCCGCGCCTGCGAGAGCTCCAGCTCCCAGGTCTTCGGCGAAACCTCGGTGCTGTAGAATTGCGTGAATCTCCCCTGCCGATCCGAACTGGTGCAACTGATCTTGAAAGTCTCGTGCGGAAACAGCGTCATGACCGTTTCGCCCATCTCCAGTTCAATCGGCACCTTGAGGTCGTACACTTCGCGGCGCTCGTCCTGCGGGACAATGCCGGTGGTCTCGATCATCTTGCAGTACTCGCGAGCGCTCCCGTCCCCGACCGGCGGTTCAGTTCCATCCAACTCAACCACCGCATTATCGATCCCAAACCCCGCGAATGTGGCCAGCACATGCTCCACCGTATGGATCCGGGTGTGCCCCTTAGCGAGGGTTGTGGAACGGTTGGTTTCGACCACATGCTCGACGCGCGCCTCAATCTCGGGTTTGCCCTCCAGATCCACACGGCGAAAACGAACGCCGGAATTCGGTGGCGCTGGTAGAAACGTCATCGTCACCCGGTTACCGCTATGCAACCCGACGCCCGAAAAACTCGCCGGTCCGTTGATGGTTTGCTGCTGTAACACGCGCGCATTAAACAGGCCCCCCGTCCCATTGGCAAGCCAGCAGTCCTGCTTCTGCCTGGCGCGCGGGCTTCGCAGTCCGCAGCAACATCCGAAGCCCCCCGCCTTTGAAAGATTCTCCCAACTGACCCAAGCGAAAGGTTGCCGCGGTCAGGAACGGTCGCGCTTCGATGGCCCGCCCATCTCCGAGTTGTCCGACCCAAAGAGGCGAAAAGGCCGGCCCGCGGGGGCCGGCCTTGATTGTTCAGAGCATCTAACCGGGGCTTATGCCTTCGTCGGGACCATCGCCGGGTCCTTGATGATGTTATGCAGACTTGGCATCGGCGGCTGAAGGGTACGGAAATCGCCAAACTTCATCTTGGAGCAATCCTGGTAAAGCTGCTCGGGAGCATAGGCAAACTTGCAGTTCAAGATGTCCTCCCATTCCACACCGGCGCCGCTGTAGGCGGCTTCGCGGCCCATGATGGCCGTCAGGGTGGTGTCCGTCACTTGTTTGGCCTCGTTCAAATCGCCATCCTTATGAATCGCGTTGATCAAGTCCATGTGCTCCTGGACGTACGGGTCGATGGACTTTTCCTTAAAGCGCCAGTTGGCCACCCTCTGGTTGCTCGAGTCCATGTGCGCCATTCCCTTGGTCGCTTGGACCGCTTCGCTGACCGAGGACCAATCACGTTTGATCTGGCCGCAAAAGCTGGAGGCGCGGACACCGTTCTTGTACTCGTATTCGATGGCGAAATTGTCCCAGATCTCGCCCGACTTGTCGCCCAACTGCTGACGAGAGCCCTGGCCCCACGCGCGCACGGGATGGTCCTGCATGATCCAGTTGCAGATATCAAGGTTGTGGACGTGCTGTTCGCAAATGTGATCTCCACTCAACCAGATGTAGTGGTACCAGTTGCGGACCTGCCGTTCCAAATCGGTGTCGCCATGGTCCCCCCGGTGCCAAATCGGGCCGCCATTGACCCAGTAAGCCCGCAGGGCCATGACGTCGCCGATTTCACCGTCGTGAATGCGCTTGACGGCCTCAATGTAGCCCGCCTGGTGGCGGCGCTGGGTGCCAGCGGCAACTTTGAGGTTCTTCTGCTTGGCCATCTCAGCCGTCTCGTACATTAGCCGGCAGCCGGTACCATCCACTGCCACCGGCTTTT
>JANXQE010000817.1 GCA_025356925.1 Limisphaerales bacterium
ACCAGCGGCTAAAGAACACCAAGCAAACCCGGTCGGGTCGGAGGGATAAGCGCTTTAATCGCTGATGACGCGGATAACGCGGATAGCGGGTACGGGTTGATCTGCCAGCCTGCCCGACCAGAGAGGTTGAATATTCGAGCGGGTTTGGCGTCATAGCGGTATGAAGACAGAGCCACTCTTCACCGCCCCCCGGCTCCGTCGGAACCAACACGCAGTGAACTACGGAGGAAATTCTTTATGACTAAACCGATCCGGACGACGCTGGCAATCCTGGGATTTGCGCTTCCCTTAATCGCAGCCCAGGCGCAGGTTACGAACGTGGTGTGCTGGCTTCCGGCGACAAAATTGGAGGCGTTTGACACCAACCTCTCGGTGGTCATCCTGAAGGCGTCAACTGACGTGGGCGCCATTTCGGCCGATGCGGGAGACGTGGGGGTCAGGGGCCGGGAGATTACCGACGCGAGCACCGGGTTGAAGGAGCAAGGAATCGCGCTCGACATCACCGTCAAGGGCCAGGCTAAAGACACCTTGCTGATCGATTACGACGAGATCGCGTCCCTGGTGACGGCGATCGATTACATCACCAAGCTCGATGTCTCCGTGACGCCGCTCACCGCCTTCGACGCGGCGTACACCACCAAGGGCGGATTTCGCATCGCGGCACTCGGCACGAGGCGGACGGGCGTGATCCAGTTTGGCGTCCGGGACGCGCGGAGCCTCTCCACGCCGGTTGTTTTTTCGCGCGACGATATGTCCCGGTTGTCAGGGCTCATCAATCAGGCGAAAGGGGTCCTTGATTCGGTGCGCAGGTGAAACGGTGATAGCCGCGAAAAGGCACAGGACAGACGAGGCGGAAATCCGAAACCCGAGGGCCGACGGCAGAAGTCGCCGCGAAAGCGCACAGAGACCGCAAAGAGGAAGGAATTGGCCTGTTTCCTTGGGTTCTTTGCGGTCCTTTGTGGCGATTTCGGGGTGTTGCAATCGGCTCGCGAACCTCGAAATCCAAAACAACGTGGTTTCGCGCCAGGTACGAGGCTCTCCTTCCTCTGCTACCTCCTGTTCAGTTGCACAAATGCCGCAAAGTCAACCCCAGGAATCTCCTAGTGGCGTTCTTCCCGCGACCCGACGAAATTGGTCCATGAAAGCTATTGGATACGGACCTGCAATCCCGTCGGCTTCCCTCAACCTCCCAGCTCCAGATGAACCCCCCGATCCAGGCCCGGGTTCCGGTAACACGCGCGGCCCGATCGAATTCCGGTTCGTCCTCAAATTCGCGCCGCAAATGTCCACGCCCTGCTCACGAGGGCTGTCCATCAACCATCGGACCGACGACCGCCTGATCCGGCACGCGCCACGGTTGTTTCAAAGCCATCTCCAGCGTCATAGCGTGCTTCAATAAGCTTCGCGGCTTGGTGGTTTTGCGGATACCGCCTGGACCGAGGGATGCCCTGCAATCTGCGCTACGGGTTAGAGCACAAACCGGGTATGCCGGCGCAGGGTTTCTCGCACCGACGCCAGCAAATCTGTGTCGGCGAATTGTTCGTAGCTGCCGCCCTTGGGCCATTGCCGGATCACCCCCAATTTGTCGCGATTTTGGAACCAAAAAGCCGTTTGTTCGACCGCCGCCTGTTCGAGGTCTGCGGGCAGGGGTGTGGCCATCGGGACCGCGGCACTGCCGGGGACCAGGTAGCCACCGGTGTAGATGACGCGGGCCAGAGCAAGTGTGGAGTGGGGAGTGCGGAATGCGGAGTGAAGCGAGATAACACAGTGGCCGTGAATGAGGTAATCGATGCCGGGTTGCTCGACCCAGCCTTCGGCTTCGGAGGCTTTGAGCTCGAATCTCGAGACGGATTCGATTGGGTAGCAGGGCACCAGGATCTCGGCGTCCTCGGTCGCGAATTCGAAAGCGGCGTTCTCGGTGCGGGCGAGGGTGCGGTTGGTCTCGAGGTCGAACCGGGCACCCGTCGCGATGATCGCGCGCAGGAGCAAAACGTCGTAGGTGAGATCCAGTGGGGCGAGAGCGAGGCGGGATTTTATGGTGGCGAGTTCGGTTAGCATAAACTTGAGTTTTTAGTTTTTAGTGCTGAGTTTTTAGTTTGGGAAAAGGCGCCGGAATCCGCGTGTCATCGGCTATCGGCCATCGGCGAGGCGCGACCGGTCGAGCGAATTTGAGATCGGAAATTTGAGATGTGAGCTCCCCGAAGTGGGGAGGGGAGGCCGGCGGAACGCCGGCCTCCCAGGGGCGGATTACGCGTCGGCGGTGAGGAGGGCGGCGGTGGCGTCGGGCGCGGCGTAGTCGAAATCGATCTCTTCGATGAAACGGATGGCCAACTGGTCATTGGCGAACCAGACGTGCTCGGAAGGATCGATCCGCGGATTGCCATGCTCGCCCAACCACCAGAAGGATAACGCGCCGAAGACAACCAGCGGTTGGCGGGCAGCCCCCACGGTGCTGTACGGAGTGAGGACGTCGGTCCACACGATCGGGTAACCGTCCAGCATTGCGCTGCCATCGGGCAATCGCTGATAGACGTTGGGTTCAGTCGGAGACCGGAATGCGGGCAGGCGCGTCTCCCAGGTGGTGTCGAGATAATAGGCCGAGAGTCGGCCGTTGAGGGCAGCCTTGTTGACCATCCGGCGCAGAGCTCGGAAGTCGTCGAGCGTGGCGTCGCTGGGTTTGGTTTTGCCGCTCGCGAGCGCGAGCAGGCATTCATTATCGCGGGCCACCTCGACGATGCCTTTGACCGTCTCGTAGCCGCCCGAGCCGTTCGCCAAAAACCCCCAGGTGTCCTCTGCCCGCGCAAATTCCACGGCGCCATAGCGAGCCAGGAACTGGCCCATCGCGACAATGCTTTGCTCATCGATTTCGCGCGGCAAACGCACGATGCCGCCAATCTTGTGTGATTCCAGCGACGCGAATGTCAGGGTGGGAGATTTCTCCGCAATCAGCGCGGACATGGCGATGGAGCCGAACGCCGGACGGGTTCCCATCCGGGCCGGCCGGGCGGTTCCCATCCCGATGGGGTAAGGCGACATGCGCCGACGCACCACACCGAAGTCCGAGATCAGCTCGCGGATTTCACTGCCATACTGCGCGGGCAAGTTGATGTCGGTGGTCGTCAAAGCCGCGCGAGTCGACAGGTTCAACGTATTACGCGCAAAGCTCAACAAGGCGTCGCGCTGTCCGGGCATCGACGAAAGGGCTTCGAGCTTATCGCTGCGCTGGCATTGAACGATGAACTGGGCCGCCAGGTGACGCGCGCATTGCTCGGTAACCTGGCCGGCGGGCCGAGGGGCGGCGTGCGGGGCCCGGGAAAGCAGGGAACGACGGACGTCGCGCACCTCCGAGGCGAGCTGGTCGGCGCCGTCTTTGAGAGTTTTGAATTCGGCCGGCAACACGCTAATGCTGGACCAGGCGCCGCGGATTTGGCCGACCATGGATTGGACTTCAGCGAGCTGTTCATCAGGCACTGCCGTCGTCGGCGAGGTGTCCGGGTTTTCGAGGGTTGCAGGGGTGTTCATGGTGTCTTTGTCTTTCAGTTTTTGTGATCGGCGCACGCGCGGCCGATCGGGGTGGTTCATGCACGACGCAGGATGCGGTGCAGTTCGCGTGCGAGAAAAAGAAGTTCGTGGGCGCCGGCGCCACGCCTCGGGTCCACAAGTCCTGTCCTGGGTGAGATAACACCTCTGAGCAGGGCGAGCGTCTCGCGGAGATCGGATTTTTCGATGGCGCCTGATTTGAGCGCGAGCGCCAGCGCGTTGGGATTGGCGGGAATGCCCACGGCCGAGACCTCGAGGAGTTCTTGCTCCAAATACTTCCTTCGGCACCGGGTCGAGCGCTGAGCCGCTGCGGCTTCGTTTTGGCGCGGTTGCAACTCGAGGCTTGCGGAGACCAGCCGTCCCCGGCCCGATCCTTCAGCAGCAGAAACGGAGGGAGCCGTGTGCTCGACGCCATTGGCATCGATCCAGCGGAGGGGAATAAAACCGACGGAGACCGCGTTGAGGAATTTGCCTTGATACAGGCCGTAAGCGATGCGGGCGATCGGATTGACATCGGTGGCGAACTGGACCCGGTGGAATAAGTGCGGAGTGCGGCGTGCGGAATGCGGAGTGGAAGGCTCGCCGGGACTGGCAGCCACGGAGCGGACCTCGGTGATCAGGGCTTTGCCGAGGGTAAACGTGATGTCGCCGTATTGGTGGGCGTTTTGGAACACCGGGTTGCGCCGGTATGTGTCGAGGCGCCAGCCGGCGGCCGAGATCACTTCGCCATAGCGATCGAGCGAATCGTCGGAGGCGATGAAATCGAGACACGGCCCTGAGGGGTTGCTCTCGAGCGAGGAGAGACACGAATTACAGGAATGATCACGAAGCGCCGACGGTTCACGGGCCTCGATTTGGAACAGGGTGCGGAGGGGGGGCATAATTCTGAATTTTTAATTCTTAGTTTTTAGTTTTTAGTTGGGGAGGCGACTGCGGCGGTGTGGACGCCGGCGCTCCCAGGGGTGGCGGGTTGAAGGTTGGTGGGGAGGTGGCCTTGGTTGCCCCATGGGAGGGGTTTGAAACCCAGGTCGAGCACGCGGTTGAGTTCGTTGAAGGGGATGCCCATCTCGAACCCGGTTTTGGCGGCGGCTAAACGATCACGCCGGGCTTCTTGCAGGATCGGCAGGCTGTCGAGGTCAAACCAGCCGCTGGCGCGCGGATCGATTGATTTGACGACGGCATCTTCCGCGGCTTCCAGCCGGCTGCACAGCGGCGCAACCCGGTTCTCGATGAAATTCAGCCGCGCACCCGCCATGACGTCGTATTTGGCGTGCTCGGTGCTGCTGACAATTTCTTCCGGCACGCCAAAGGCCGCGCAGATTTCGCTGCGGGAAAACTTGCGGTTTTCGAGGAACTGAAGGTCGGTGCTCGAGAGCTGGGGTCTGATTATCTCGGCACTGCCTGGCAGCAGCACCGGACGATCAGCCATCCCGGCTCGGCGTTTGCGATCGCGCAGCGCGGTCAGGATTTGGTCGCGTTGCTCGTCGCTAACCCACTGGTCAGTGCGCACGATCACGCCGGTATCGGCGTTGTTCTCGATCACGCCGCGCATAAAGGCGCTGGCGGCGAAGTCCGTTTGGGCCGCCGTGCCCGCGACGTACAGCGGCGGGAACCCGCGCCAAAAATCAAACGGATTAGGCAGTTTCTCGAACCAAACTTCCTCGGGCAAGAAGACCTGGCTGGCCAGCGGGGCTTGCGGGCCGAGCCCGCTATAGCGCCAGCCGATGAGTTGGTTGTCCTCTACGATGTGCTCGAAGCGGCTCGGGTCGAGAACTAAGACCCTTTTGAGTGCGGAACGCGGAGTGCGGAGTGCGGAGTTGGGATTGGGAAGGTCGTCGAAGATGGGGATGCGGAAGCATTCGCCGCGGAGCATGAGCCAGATGACGCGCAGCTCCCAGTATTGGAACCGATTGATCTGCGGGTGCGGCTGACTGTAAAAATCCAGGAGCGGACCCGAGGTGATGAGATTCTCGCGGCCGCGCGCGCCGGCGGAAAACAGGAAGGGAACATTGGCGACCTGCTCGGCCAGCACGTTGATTGCGCGGTACACCCAGACCACCTGCTCGTACGCGTTGCGCAGTGACGGTGCGTTATCCCGATCCTCACCCCGCAGCCATTCCTCGGGCGACGCTGCCAGAAACGTTTGCCCGGCTCCGGGAAGTGACGGGGAAGTGCCTTGGGTCGAGCGAGAGATATTGATGTTGAAGCCCAGTATTTTCATGTGAGTTTAGAATTGGGAATTGAGGCGGTGTCGCTCCGCCGCCGCGCGGACATTCCTGTCCGCAGCAATGTGCGAGGCGGAGAGGGTTGGATAAATTCTGGAGCCCGCCGTTATTCGGGTATTGTTGCGGACCGGAATGTCCACGCGCCGGTTTGGGTTGGCTTTCATGCGACGAGACTGCCGGTGCACACACTGTAGCGGGCCGCGTGCTGACGCAGGGCTTTGGCCCAAAACCGATCGCAATGGCTCCCCTCGCTCTCACCCGCATAACGGCTGTTGCCGCTCAGAGTGACTTCTTTTCGGATGCCCCGCAGGTCGGCCCGCAGCTTGTCATCATCCGCCAGTCGCACCTTCCGCTTTTCCAGGTCCACCTTGAGGCTGATGGCCAGGTCTTCTTTCACCCGCGCGGTGAACGTGACGGGTTCAATTTTCCACGAGAACCGCTCGGCAGCCCGTTCGGCCAATTGCGCGCCGAGTCCGGTGGCATCGATGCACACGCGCTTGAGCTGGCGCAGTTGGGCCAGCCGGTACAGTTCCGCTTCGATCTCCGAGAAGGGTTGATCGAGCAACTCGATCCGCAGCCGATCCCAAACGACATCGCCGATCTTTTCCCCGACGTCCAACACACAGAGATCTTTTTTTCGGGCGACGTCCACGCCCAGGAAAAGGGGGTTCGCGCAAGCGGCGAGATAAGCGAAATCTTTGAGGCAATCCGGTTCGGTACAGCGGTTGAGTAAATCGTAGGGAATGAAGGCCGTAGCTTCGTTGGCTGGAACGCAGCAATATTCCTGCAGCCATTGTTCTTCGTCGATGCATTCCGCTCGTTGCTGCGCCAGCCAATCTTCCCGCGATGACGGTCCAGGGGCCTCCGCTCCCCGGCCCTCTCCGCCAAACGAGGAGAGGGAGCCGGGACCCGTTGCCGGGCAATTGGGCGCATAGAATTGCGGCTGCGGGCCAGTTCCACCGGGCAAGAGATTTGGTTGCGCGGGCAGACAACGGGCTGCATTCGAAGCGTTAATCTTCTCGACCAGGCCCTGCTCGACGGCGGTTTGAATTGGGATGGTGTGCAGCGA
>JANXQE010000781.1 GCA_025356925.1 Limisphaerales bacterium
GAAAGTGCCATTGCCTTCATTATGATACAGCACCGAAGGTCGGCCAAACCCGGGAAGGAACAAGTCGAGATAGCCGTCATTGTCATAGTCCCCCCAGGAGGGGCCACCGAAAGGACCGCTGGATAAGACCGGGTCGCTGCTAATAACATTGGTGACGGCCGTGAACGTGCCGTCACGATTATTGTGAAACAGCAAGGTGGTAAATCCGGTCAAGCCACCGTTGGATCCGTATCGCGTGACCACCAGGTCCAGATAGCCGTCATTGTCATAGTCGCCCCACGAGGCTCCCAGACATGCCGCTCGTGAAGGCACGATCGCGCTGTTGATGACGCGGGTAAATGTCCCGTTGCGATTGTTATGGTAGAATGCGTTCTGAGTGCCGTAAAAGGCATTTGCCACGAACAAATCCACAAAACCGTCGTTGTCGAAATCACCCCACACACAATTGTTTGCACCCATACCACTGGGAGGAAAAGCTGACGAACTCACCGATGAAAATGTGCCATTGCCATAGTTGCGGAAAAGCTGGTCGTTGCCGTCGAACACACCGCGCGCCAGGTCCAGGTTGCCGTCATTATCAAAATCAGCCCAGGCACAGCCAAAGGTGTTGCCAGATGCAGATATGACCGATGAACTGGCAACCATGCTGAAGGTGCCGTCGCCCTTATTACTGCAAAGCACGTTGGGACCGCCACCGACCGAAAGATAAAGATCAGGAAAACCGTCATTATTGAAATCCCCCCATGCCGCAGCGGAGGAGGAGGTCGAGACAACAGGTCCCGAAGTGATTTTAGTAAAGCTCGGATCGACCTCTACGATCCACGGTCTGCTGGAAACCGAACTGTCACCGTCCGACACGACTGCAATGTAACTTCCTGCATTGGTGGTCTGGATATTGGTCAGAATGAGGCTTGCATTGGTCGCACCGCCGAGGGACACGGCGTTAAGTTGCCATTGAAAACTCAACGGTGGATTCATCGTGGAGGCGGCGACGCGATTGGTCAGGAAAGTGCCCAGGCTCACCGAGTTGGTCGAAGGTGAAGGCTGCCTGGTAATGGTCGGAACGGCGGAGCAATCCATAGCCAGCAGCACAGATGCTGCAACCAGAGATCGAATCGAGAGCTTCCTCGTAAATCGCAATTGTCGATGCTGAGGTAGGGTTCGCGCCCAAGTTTGACGAGTCCGTGGCAAGCGACGGTTGCCGTGGATTTTGGGCAACGCGACGGAGGTGCGCGGAGCGGGCCCACAAACGGAGGTGAAAGAGATTCTCATGTACATGTCCACTCATAAGCGGACACGGGATTGAAAAACGAACAAACGAGCTTGAAAACCGAATCGCTCATACGCGTTGGCACCGATTCCAAAATCAGCGGAACGGGCGAAGTCTGGCGACTGTGCAGGGTCTGTAAACCCGCGACATAGCCCAGCACGGCCTCGACGAGCGGATGCCTACCAAACGCGGGGATCCATGAATGTACGACGTGACCAAATAGTGATGGAACCGTTTGAACTACCCGACAAATGCTTACGATTTGTGCAGCAGGTGGCCGTTTCGGCCGACGCGAATCCTTCAGCCGGCCACGTTTAAGGAGTTCCGTTTTGAAAGCTCGTGAAAACCTTCTCCTCGTTCGTATCTTCGCCCTTGCGCATCCCCGCGGTGAGGCTCAGCATTACTTTGGTTTTCTGCCGCAAGACAAGCAGCCGCTCAACGCGCATCTCAGGCGTAAGCGTGGCGAACAGGTCCCATTTCCAAACGCCATCCGTGTGGACCAGCTGCAGAGAATGATCCGGGAAAGCGTTGTCGGTGGCACGGTCACGCGTCACCACGACCGGCCCCTGCGGCGGTTGGTGGGCGAGGATTTCATTGAACGCCACTATTAAAGCACGGTACCGCGAGTCCTCGCGCCCGGAGAGGGTTCTCACCGCCCAGGCCCAGTCTGCCGACGCATGCACGAAATTCGTGAGCACACCGCGAAACCGTTCGTCTTCCGCGCCGCGAAACTGGATGCGAGCTACGAACTCGTCCGGCTGATCCAATGAAAAGGCACGGTCAATGGCGACCACGGTCGCGCGCACTGTACCGGCAATAGAAACCCGTTCCGCGCGAGACTTCTGAAGAGCAACCAGGGCAGTAACGGCCGATACCGCAATGAGAACTAGCAGGAACACCTTCGCTCCTCTCAGCCACAACCAGTGACGCAGCATATCCTTGACGAGTACGGCCGCCACCGCCGAGGGAGATGAAGACGTGACGACCGCATTCAAGGTCACGATCACGCCAGCTGGCGCCGTCTGCACTGAATTCTCCACCAACAAACCACCCAGCGCTGTCGCCGAAACTGCCATTCCGCGCCGTGAAATGGAGCTGCGCAGTCTTTCCAACGCGCGATTGACCCGCACCCGGGCGGTGTTTTCTTTCATCCCGAGTGCGGCGCCGACTTCGCGCCAGCCTTTCTTTTCAAAGAAGCGCAGTAACAGCGCCTGCCGATCAGTGACGCCAAGTTTGGCCACTGCTTCATCCAGCAGAGGCGACAGTTGCTCCCACGTGCTCTCCGATTCGTCCGCGTTGATAGATTCCATGGCGGCTGCCTCCTGTTCGCGACGTCGCCGCCGCCCCTCGATCTTAAGAGTGTCGCGGACTGCGAAGCGAACCGCGCGAAACAACCAACCCGCTAGCACAGTTTCGCACTGCAGGGTCGCCGCTTTGCGTGCGAGAATGACGAAAACCGCTTGCGTAATGTCTTGGGCCAGTGAGTGATCTTTAATCTGCCTTAATGCGGCGGAGTACACGAAAGGTGCGTGGCGCTTTACAATCTGCGCAAAGGCGGCTTCGGATCGCGTTGCCGCGTAATGGCGCAACAATTCGCGATCGCTCAATCCTGCTTCAGTTCCGCAATCTGGTGGCGGCAGCGAATTGAAAGCGACCTTCATCGAACTTTTCGGTTTTGACTATGAAACAACACAATCTCTGCTTAATAACGGACGCCAAAGGCCAAAACGTACACGCCGCTGGGCTGTACTACTGAAAAATCCAGTCTTGGCCGGCGAGTGGACTTGGCAAGGATTTTTGACGTTGACCTCCTTCGCCTAAGTCTTCACCAGAATCATCGGGCGGTGGTTGATTCCTCAGAAAGCGCCACAGCAACCGTGCCGGTTCACGCCTTAATCCAGCGGGTCCTCTCTGCGGAGCAACTCGGCATTGATCTGGGAGAGTTCCTCCAGTTGTTCCTGCAACTGTCGGTAATGAGCGACACCGGACTTGGCCGGTTGCTGCTGTGTTTGGGTTTTGAGCAGAAACTTGGCGACTTTGCCCACGGCCAGGCACTGGGTCAGGTAATAGAAAGGACCGTGTTTGCCGCCCCCGTGATGACAGCAGCAGTTCTTTTTGCCTGTACGGCCAAATATTCGCGGCGGAGAGTGGAGATGAGCCGCTCAATAAATGGATGCGACCAGG
>JANXQE010000814.1 GCA_025356925.1 Limisphaerales bacterium
ATGATGGTCGAAATCGCGGCAGCCAAGTTTACACGACCGCGGTTGGCGCCTTGGTCGATTGCAACAGGACGTCAGATTGTATCGAATGGGTGCAAGCGAACGCTGCAGAAGGACTTACTCCGGGGCGAACGATGAGCAAAGGGCGCAACTGGCCCCCCGAGTTGGACGACCTGCTCAGTTACGTGAGGGAGATGAGCGGATAGCTAGAACGGAGCCGTGACGGCGCGGCGCATTGCCAGGTTCCTCCTTCGCACCGGGCTTCCGCGGCCAGCCAGTCTGGCTGGAGACGACCACTTGTCCACACCGCCCAGTAAGCGTAGAAAGCGTTAAAGGAATTCACACTGCATGCAGGCAGCGTCACCGGCCGGAGTCCAATTAATCCACGGCCATAATACGGCGATTCTCCTAAACACTTTCAAAAATGCCCATAATAATGGTTTTTGCGCTACCTTGACACGGAAGGGGTCACAGGTTCGAACCCTGTCAGGCGCCAGGCTCCCAAAACGGACCCGTTTTACGGGGTTTTAGAGCTCCCTCCCCACTGTCTGAATCGTAGTTGCCGCATGTAATAGCCCTCGAGGTCGATGCTTAACCTCGGGTTGCCGCCGAGGCCCTGTTCGGCGTAATCGAGGCCGACGGACTTTACCTGGAACTCAGCGCTTTCGCTCAGGGGTACGGCGTTGAAGGATCAATTGCGCTTTCCCCACTAGAGGTTGGACCGGCGGCCGACCAAGATCGGTGTAAGTGGCCTCGAAGACGACCGTCCGGATATTCTCATCGAGTGGCGCCAGGATCTTTCCAGCCAAGCCGCGAGCGAGGCCATCGCCGCTTTCACCCGGCTTGAGATTGAACACCCACTGGACCATCAGGTGAACCTGATCGCTGGTGAACGACTCGTGTGGCAGCATGGGCGCGGTACCCCAAACGCCACTGCTGCCTTTGAGGACACGCTGGACACTAGCTTCTGGAGCGCCGGGTATCCCTCGATATTTGTTCGCGACCTCGAGGTAGGCTGGTCCAACGATCTTGGTCTGGACAGCGTGGCAATTGAAGCAGTCGCTTTGCCTCATCAAGGCCAAACCTGGTTGGCCGGCCTCTTCTTTGCCGTCATCCCGGTTCCAGTGAGCCGTGACAAAGGCCCGTGAATCCATCAATTCCTCGTCTTTTGCTGAATCGCCGTCCTCAGCGTCGACGACGCGGACCTTGTAGGCGATCGGTTGTCCAGGAGTGAAAAACGCCGACTCAGCAGGCTGTTCAAACCGAACCTGCGGCGGCGTATTACCCACAGCGAGCGGGAGGCTGGTTTTAGAGGTCAGCCCCCTGGAGTTGCTGACGGTGAGTTGTACCACATAATTGCCGGGCCGATCGAGGCTCACATGGGCATTAGCCTCAGTGGAAAGCAGCCGATCAATGGTCTTGAGGCCGGAATTCGCGGGTGACGCACCAGCGCTCTCAAACAGGTGCCACGCAAAATGCAACGGCGACCCCTCGAAGTCCTTCGAACCTTTGCTGGAGAGAGAAACGGTCAGAGGTTCGCGTCCGGCGTCCGGGGTGGCCGAGGCTTTGGCAACCGGGGCGAGGTTGCCCCGTTGGTAGGAAATACGGATGAGCTTCGAATCGGGATTCACGCCCCAGGTCTCGCCGTAATCGAGCAGGTAGAGACACCCGTCTGCTCCGAACTGGGCATCGGCGGGCCGCCGGATGACAAACACCCCCGCCTTCTCAGCCGCGTCGATGGTTTGCCTTTCATTCGCCAGGGTCACGGCGCTGGTGAACGGCTCGACGCCTATGAGATTGGAGTCGTCGTCAAGCCGAGCCCACTTTATGAAAGGACGTTGCCAGTCCCAAAACAGGAGGCAGTTGTCGAAAGATGAGGGGAAACCGCCGGTTTTTTCGAAGGCCCCTTGGAAATGAAAGACCGGCCCAGCACAGGCCGTTCGCCCGCCGGTGCCGAGCATTGGAAACTCCTTCGACATGCCGTAAGGCCAGAAGATCAGGGCAGGTTGGGCTGGCGGCAATAGTCTAGCACCAGTGTTGTTGACGGAATTGTTTACGGGACGTGCGGGGTCGAACATGGGCCCGGCCGTCCTGGTAGCGTAGTCGAATTTGGCATAGGGGAAATTGCTGCCGACAAAATAAGGCCAGCCAAAATTGCCTGCGCGGCGGGCCTGGTTGATTTCGTCATAACCCCGGGAGCCGCGTGGCCCATCATCATTCGCATCCGGGCCGACCTCGCCCCAATAGACAAACCCAGTCTTTGGGTCGACGGACATGCGCCATGGGTTTCGGCAACCCATAACGAAAATTTCAGGGCAACCGCCCGAGCCGTCTTTCGGAAAGAGGTTCCCATCAGGAATGGTATAACCGCCTTCCGGGGTGGGCCGGATTCGTAATATTTTGCCGCTTTTGGACGCGGTATTGCCAGCGCTGCGCTGAGCATCCCACGGTTCGCGGTTTGGGCGCTCATCCATAGGGCCATAACTCTCGGAATCGCCGAAGGGATTGGTGTTGTCTCCGGTGCTTACCAGCAGGCAGCCATCGGGGGCGAAGCGCACACTGCCGGCATGGTGGCAGCATTCGCGGCGCTGCTCGGCAAACCGGAAAATCTCCTTCTCGCTGGCCAGGTCGAGACGATCGCCGTCCATCTGGAACCGGCTCAAGCGCTGCCCGACGAAATTCGTAGGCGAATAAAGCAGGTAAATCCACTGGTCCCGTTCGAAATCCGGGTCCAGCGCGAAGCCGAGAAAACCATTTTCCTGCTCGGCGAAAACAGGAATACTGCCAGCGTCGACAACCTCACCGGAAGGTTTGCGAATTCTCAGCCTCCCGCCGAGCTCATTGAAAAAGATCCGGCCATCCGGGGCGATTTGGAGCAGGAGCGGCTGAGCCAACCCGGTGGCGAGGACTTCGATCTGGTAGCGGTAGTCAGCAGGAGCTTCCGCTCCAAGTGCCAAAAGGCTTGGCGCAACAAACCCCAGAAATAGTCCGGCGAGGAGGAAGACAGCGAATCGTTGGTTCAACGGGTTGATGGTCGCGATGCTACGGCTCCGCTAATTTGCGTCAAGGGCGTTTGGGAGCAGGGTAAGCCATCGGCATCGTCAAAGATTGCCAGTTGCGTCCGGGGAGTGGTCAAAGCTAAGTTCGGCGAGTACGCCCTGTCATGAGAACTGTTGACCCGATGAATCCTTAAGGCGATCGCGAGAACACCCACCATTAACCATGAACAAAAAACTCAAATCCAATTCCATTCCGAGGCGACGTTTCCTGACCCGGGCCGGCCTTGCCACTGCCGCTGTGTCGGCACTGGGAATTCGCAGCGTCCCGTCGCTGAAGGCCCTCGGTTATAAGTCACCCAATGAGCGGCTCAATCTTGCGGCCATCGGCGCCGGCGGCCAACCTTACGGCGACCTGCGCGATGCGCATGCGGGGGTCGAAAACGTGGTCGCCCTGGCTGATGTGGATTGGAACCGTGGGGCACCAGGGTTTGCCCTCTGGCCAAACGCTCGGAAATACAAAGACTTTCGGGAAATGCTGGATAAGTCGGGCAACGACATCGACGCCGTGGTCATCGGAACCCCCGACCACATGCATGCGACATGTGCCTTGGCTTGTATGCAGCTTGGCAAGCATGTTTATGTCGAGAAACCTCTGACTCGGACCCCGTGGGAAGCGCGGTTGCTGACGGAAGCAGCCCGAAAGTACAAGGTTGCTACCCAGATGGGCAACCAGGGCTACTCGCATGATGCGACGCGGGTGGCTTGCGAGATTCTATGGGCCGGAGAGATTGGCGAAGTGCGGGAAGTCCACGCCTGGACCGGCCGGCCTGGTTGGCCGCAAGAAATGGCCAGGATCCCAGGTCCATCGCCGGTTCCGGACACGCTGGACTGGGACCTGTGGTTGGGGTTCGCCGCTCCGCGGCCATTTACCGCTGGTGACGATGAGTATAGGACGTTTATTGCCGAGCGAAAGGCGCAAGGCAAGGGTGTCAGCAATCATGCTGACTACGGGTTTTACCTGCCTGAAAACTGGCGCGGATTCTTCGATTTTGGCAGCAGCCTGATCGGCGATTGGGGAGTTCATATCATGGGGCCGGCGAACTGGGGCCTTCAGTTGAGCCCGGAACACCTGATCAGTGTCGAGTGCATCCACAAGGACTCGTTGCCTCAATTTACTTTCCCGGACGAACTGACCATCAAGTACGAGTTCGGCCCCCGGCCAGGCATGCCTCCGGTGACGGTCTATTGGTACCATCACCCAGGAGGCGATGCTTATCTCCCCCCAGGAATGACGGCGGCTGAGGCGGAGAGGATACCCGAAACCGGCCCCCAGGTGGGACCGTCCCACCGACGAGGTGGCGGCTACAACTGTATTTTCGTGGGCTCGAAGGGCTATCTCGGGACCGACGGACGCGGCGAGGACGTGGGGCTGCTGCCCGGCTCGCGCTGGGCGGATTACAAGCTCCCTCAGCCGTACTTGCCTCGCTCGCCCGGCGCCAGCACGGGTGACAACCACGCCGCCCATTGCCGTGACTGGGTCCGCGCTTGTAAAGGCGGCGCCCCGGCTTGCTCGAACTTCGCCATAGCTGGAAAATACACCGAATGGCTGTTGCTCGGCTCGGTAGCCGTGCATTGCGAAGGCAAGCTCGCGTATGACGCGGCTAAGGGTATCATCACCAACAACCACGACGCCAACAAGTGGGTGAAGCCCACGTTCAGGAAAGGCTGGGAACTCAAAGGCTGATCGTCGATAAAGCGGTAACTCGTTTCTTTTTAGGGTCCTGCGGCCTGCTGGTAAAACCTCCCAGGCAGGGTTGAGGGAAAAATTATGGTTCGGGCCGGTAGTGGTACAGTTTGAAATCTAAAACCGGACTTCCCTCTTGATTTTTTCCAGCCTGGGCGCAAGGGTGCGCCATGAAAAAGCGCTCACGAAAATCGAAATCAGATATCAACCAGACGGCTGCGGCCATCGTTGCCAAGTCCACGGGTCAGCCAGTCCCCAGAATGGGAACCAGCCTAAAACCCGCCAAAAGGCCAAAGAAATAAACGGTTATCATTTTTGAGAATGCGCAGCGGGTGCGTATTACAAAATATTCCGTAAAAACATTTTGTGTTTTCGGAAACATCTGCCAAGGTCTATGTTATGGCTAAGCGCTCAAGCATTCTAAATGGGAAATCTCGGGAAGCGGTGGCGTCCTTAATCGATCAAGCTGTCAGGCATGGAAAAAATCCAGCGGCTGTGCTGCTTGGCAGACTTGGAGGATTAAAGGGCGGAAGAGCTAGGGCTGACCTTTTGACTCAAGAGCGGCGGAGCGAGATAAGCAAACGAGCCGCCGAGGCAAGGTGGAGCAAGGAAAGAAAAAGGAATACATGAAGCCGAACCCATTAGAATCACTAGCCAAGGCGGTTGAGGCTGATTACGACTCCGATATACTGATCTATTTCGGATCCATAAATCGCCCGTGGGACGATTACGTGATAGATGCCTGCAAGGAGCGCAGAAAAAAGAAAAATGTACTCCTGATGCTTTCATCGTATGGTGGCGATGCTCATGCAGCATATCGCATAGCGAGATGCTTACGTCAGAATTACCACAAGGAACAAGAAACCGCACAGGCGGATGAGGGGCAGGTTATTATTTTTGTAAACAGCGTGTGCGCGAGCGCTGGCACCCTCATTACGCTTGCGGCGGACAGGATAATACTTTCAGATCACGCAGAGCTTGGACCTTTGGATGTTCAGCTCAGAAAGCCAGACGAGGTCGGTGAACGGACAAGCGGGCTTACGCCTATTCAAGCTTTGAAGTTTCTCGAAGGCGAAACAACAAAGTTTTTCAGGGCGCAATTTAATTCCCTAAGATTTTCAAGAACTCTGTCGTTTTCCACAAAAATGGCGGCGGATATTGCGGCGGAGTTGGCCTCTGGATTGCTTGCAAAGCTGTATG
>JANXQE010000837.1 GCA_025356925.1 Limisphaerales bacterium
TCCCCGGTTCGTCGCCAACTTTGATCCTTCTGATCGTCCTGACGCTCGCGTTCGCTCTGGCGCGACCCTCTTGGGCCGCTGGACCATTTAACGTTGATACCACGGGCGATACTCACGCGGTCGACCCCACCGTCTCGCCCAATGATGGGAGCGGCCATGTCTCCTTGCGCTCCGCCATCGAAGCGGCAAATGCGCAAGCCGGCCCGACTTCCATTAACGTTCCCAGCGGCACAATCAACCTCTCTTTGGGCGAACTTGCACTTGCCCCAAACGGAGGCAAAACCGTGACGATCACCGGAGCAAGTTCGGTCACGGCCATCGTCGCTCAAACCGATGGCGTCAATCGGGTCTTCAATATTGACGCGAATTCGGTCGGTGGAACGACTGTGACTATCTTGGGACTGACTATTTCAGGCGGACGCGATCAGGCCGACATTCTGGGCGGCGCCGGTATTCTCGCCGGCAGCGTGACCAGTGTTCCCTTGGATAACCTGACGCTCCAGAATTGCACCATCAGTGACAACCATTGCCGCGCGCCCAATGCGACCTACACCGGCCAGGAGGGGGGCGGTGTTCAAATGGCGGGCGGCAACCTCACGGTCGTTAGCTGCGCGTTTTCCGGCAACAGCTCCGCCGCCAGCCAGGGCGGAGCTATTGCTTTTGAGGCGCCAACCCTGGTCAATAAAGGGAGCGGCGGCACCCTAAGCATTTCGGGATCGATCTTCTCCGGCAACAGTCTCACCAACGGCTCCGGCAGCGGACCCGACGGAGGCGGCGCCGTCTATATCAACACCACCACCCCGGCGGTTCACTCCATCACGGGCTCGACGTTTTCCGGCAATTACGTGATCGGCAACCTCGGTGCCACCTTCGGCGGGGCGATCTTCCTCAATACCGGCACCCTGAACGTCGACCATGCGACGTTCACGGGTAACTCCGCGGTGGGACAGGGGGCGCGGGGCGGGGCAGTTTATGTGGATTCGGGCACTCTCAACCTCGGTTTCTGCCGGGTGGCCGGCAATACCGCTGCCAATGGGGGCAGCGGGATTTACAACCACGGCAGCAACCTCGCTAACACGACCGCTCAGAATAACTGGTGGGGCTGCAACGGCGGACCCGGTTCGGTTGGCTGTGACCAGGTCGGTAGTGACGGCGGCACTATGAGCTTTGCGCCTTGGATTGTTTTCACTCATACCGCGAGTCCCAACCCGATGCTGGTGGGCCAACCGACCACCTTGACGGCCAGCTTTCGGCAAAACTCATCGGGCGCCCCGTTAACGGAGGCGGATGTCAGCATCCTGGTCGGCGTCCCCATTACTTTTGACGGCGCGATCCTGGGCACGATCTCAGCGCCGCAGGCCGGCATTCAGCCGGACGGCACCGCAGCCGCGACTTTCACGGCTGGAAACTCTCCTGGCACCGGCCAGGCCAATGCGACCATGGACAGCGGCGTCGTCACCGCGGTTATCACGATTAACCAAGCGCCTGCTGTGACCAGCCAGCCTTTGGACCAAGCCGTTTGTCCCGGCAGCGGTGCGTCCTTCACAACCGCGGCTTCCGGTACGCCAACTCCGGGCGTCCAATGGCAGAACAGCACGGATAACGGTTTGACCTGGGCCAACGTGACAGGCGCCACCGCCGCCACCCTTGCCGTGCCAAGCGTAACCTCGTCGCAAAACGGAACCGAGTACCGTGCGGTTTTCACCAGCGTAGCCGGCACTGCCACCAGCAACCCGGCCGCCCTGACCCTTAACGCCACTCCGGTTGCCGGCTCTGATACCCTCGGGACGGGCGAGAACGTAGCCGTCAACGCTTTGGTTGCTAAGCTGCTGGCCAATGATAGCAGCCCCATCAATGGACCGCTCAGCATCTTCGCCGTAACCAGCCCGAGCACCGCAGGCGGTACGGTTGTTCTGAACGGCGCTGCTTTCACCTACACACCTGCCATTAATTTTGTCGGCACCGACAGCTTCACTTACACTTTGAGCGACGGTCGTTGCACCTCTTCGGGGACGGTCAGCGTCATCGTGTCCTCGAGCAACTCGCAGACTTTGAACGTCATCTCCATCACCGTGACCGGTTCCAGCCAGATCATTCAGTTCGCAGGTGTCCTCTCCGCAATCTATGTCGTTCAGTGGGCTCCGGGAGCCGATGGCCCATGGACTGATTTCGCTGACGGCACGATCACCGCCGGCTCGACCGGCCTGATAACGTACACCGACACAACCAACCCGGTTCCGGCGGACCGCTTTTACCGAACTCGTGTAGGCCCGTGAAAGCGGTAACTTGCGAGAGCAGCAGGACATGAATATCGCATTGAGTCCCGATCGACCGCAGTCAACCCGGAGCACCATTTAACCCCGCCATGTCTCTGAAATTTCGACTCTGCCCAATCCTGTTCTTGTTGCCACTTCTTAGTTCCTGCGCTACCCCGAAACTGCCAGGGGTCGGCGCAGCGATGCAATCAGCCATTGCGGCCCACGAGGTCTCGGGGGCCGTCACGGTGGTAATCACCAGGAAGCAGGTCGTGCATCTGGAAGCCACCGGGTTGGCCAACATCGCGCGGAACGAGCCGATGCGGCCCAACTCGCTTTTTTGGATCGCCTCGATGACGAAACCCGTGACTGCGGTCGCCGTCCTGATCCTCCAAGACGAAGGAAAGCTTAACGTCGAAGATCCTATTTCCAGATACATTCCCGAATTTGCCAGCCTTAAAACCCCGACTGGCCAGCCGGCCAACCTTACCATCGCTCAAGTCCTCACCCATACGTCCGGGTTGGGCGAAGCCGACTCTGCCGCTGCGCGAGAGGCCCACACGCTCGCTGACCTCATCCCTCTGTTTCTTTCGGTGCCCATGCAATACGAGCCGGGTACGAAATGGAAATACACTCAGTCCGGCATCAATGTCGCCGCGCGCATCGTCGAAGTTGCTAGCGGCGTTTCGTTCGATGTCTTCGTCCAGAAGCGCATCTTCGATCCACTCGAAATGAAGGACACGACCTTCTATCCGGATGAAAGAACGCCCGGTCACCTCGTTACCGCTTACGCCAAAGACCAAGCGACGGCTGCGCTTCAAGCCGTTCCTCCGGCCTCAGGCTTCGGCCGTCGCGGTCATCCGCCGCTCGGTAATGGTGGCCTCTACTCCACCGGGCCGGACTACGCCCGATTCTGTCGAATGCTACTCGAGGGGGGCGCGCTCAAGGGCAGACGCTACCTCAGTCCCGCGGCGATGCGCTTGTTGACCACGGTGCAAACGGGCGAGCTGCCTTGCGGGTTCTTCCAGTCAGCGGGGTTTGGGAATCATGGAGCCAACTACGGCTGGGGCATCGGCACGTGCATCTTGCGAACGCCGCACGAGGGTGTCGCCGCGATGCTTTCGCCCGGCACCTTTGGGCACGGCGGTGCCTGGGGCACGCAGGCCTGGATCGATCCCGTGCGCGGCCTGGCCTACGTCCTCATGGTGCAGCGTTCCAATTTCCCAAACAGCGACGCGAGCGAGATCCGCCGCGCGTTTCAACAGGCCGCTGCTGATGCGCTGGCGAAATAACCGTGGCGGTGTCCGGCAGGAACTGGGATTCGGCACGAACAGGATTGCGCAGGCTTATCGTTGCAGGCCGGGGAAAGCCCAAAGTCCGCTGGTGCGCATTAAATCTTTATAGATGCCAAGCCGTTCTTGCTGCGTGTCGAGCTCCGCGTCCCCCTTGGCCCTGGCTGCCAGGTTGTCATACTGGAGTGTTAGTCCACGTTGCCGACAGGCTTCCTCGAGATCGGCGAGCCCCCGCCGCATGTGACTGGAACTGGTGACCAGGGTCACATGCGTCACGCCGAGGGATTGCAGGATCGCGGCTGAAAACACCGCGTTGCCCACGGTGTCCTTCGCCCGGTCCTCGAGAAACAGCCGCTTCCTGGGAATTCCTTTTTTGATGAGCCACAGGCTCATGGCGTAGGCTTCCGTAACGCCGCATTTCTGATTCCCTCCGGTGAGTATAATCGGCGCGCTTGGGTAGATCCTGGCAAGTTTCAAGCCCTGTTTCAGCCGGCTGGCAAGCTTTGCTTTCATGGTGCCATTCGTTTCCAGTCCGGCTCCCAGGATCACGATGGCATGGTGTTTGTCCTTGGGCATTGTCCTCCGCGGGTTCGTGTTCGGC
>JANXQE010000097.1 GCA_025356925.1 Limisphaerales bacterium
AAACCAGGCTGTGCCCAACAACATCAGCGCGTAGCCCCAGGGCACCGAACGCGGAAACCGGCGCACCGCCGCCGCGAAACTCGACGGTTTGAGAAATCCATAAACCTGGGGCAGCGCCACCCCAAAACCCAGCACGATAGCAAGCGTAGAAAGTTTAATGGCGAGCATAATCTATTCGTTCCATGAGATCATCTGTCGAGGTTAATTACGGCCGGGTCGCCGTAAAGGGTAAACGAGCCCGCCCGCGTGATTTGAATATCCATGACCTGTCCGCGGTGGCGCTCGGCCCCGTCAAACACGACGATCTTATTGCAGCGCGTTCGTCCGGTCAGGCGCTCCGGGTTGCGTTTGCTGGGTCCCTCGACTAGGATTTCCATCTTCCGCCCCACCAGGGCCTCATAGCGCCCGCCGGCAATTCCGTTAATCAAAGCCAGGAGCCGCTGATGCCGTTCCTCTCGAACGGATTGCGGCACCTGATCGGGCATGGCAGCCGCGGGAGTATCCCGGCGTTCGGAATATTTGAAAATATAGGCCTGGTCGAACTCGACCTCCTGCGCGAGCGATAGCGTCTGGTCGAAATCGCCGTCGGTTTCTCCGGGAAAACCGACAATGAAATCGGTGCTCAAACCGATCTCAGGCCGGGCGTGGCGCAGCTTCGAGACGAGATCCAGGTATCGTTCACGGGTGTAGCCGCGATGCATCAATTTGAGGACTCGGTCGCTGCCACTCTGGACGGGGATATGCGCGCTTTCAACCAACTTAGGCAGCCGCCCGTAGGCGCTGACCAGGTCGTCCCCGTAACCTTTCGGATGCGGCGAGGTGAAGCGAATCCGCTCCAGCCCATCGATCTGATGTGCCGCTTCAAGCAATTGCACAAAGCCGGAAACGCCGTCCTGGGCGGGGATTTCGCGCTTTCCGTAGCTCGTGACGATTTGGCCAAGAAAGGTGATTTCCTTTACCCCCCGGCCGACCAACTCGCGACACTCCGAAAGGATGTCCGGAATCGTTCGGCTGCGTTCTTCGCCCCGGGTGTAGGGCACGATGCAGAACGTGCAAAACTGGTTGCATCCCTGCATGATGCTAACGAACGAGGTGACAGACTTTTTGGCGCTGCCGTTGAGCAAATGCTCGCGAATGGTGGCTTCGCTGTTGGTTTCCTCCGCCACATCCACGACCTTGTCGCGCCGACCGGAAAGCAGCTCGTCCAGGTACTCGGCAGTCCGGTGAAACTTCTGAGTGCCCACGACCAGATCGACATCCGGCAGCCGGTCGATCAATTCCTGGCCGCGGCTTTGGGCCATGCAGCCCATGAAACCAAACACCATGTTGGGCCGGCTCCGGCGCGTCTCCGCGATGAGCGCTTTCATCTTGTGCAGGGCCTTTTGCTCGGCCATGTCTCGCACGCTGCACGTGTTGAGCAGGACCACATCGGCGGTGGCCTCGGATGGGGCCAGGCAATAGCCCTTGGCGACGAGTTGAGCGGCGACAGCTTCGCTGTCGCGCTCGTT
>JANXQE010000126.1 GCA_025356925.1 Limisphaerales bacterium
CGAAACGGACACACCGCGGTACCTGCTGATCTTCGTTACCGCGACGATCGTGAAGGACAGCGGCGAGTTTTTGGTTTACGACGAGCGCGCGCACTCCACCAACTCCGTGGCACCGCCCAAATGAGAGGCCCACGTTCGCCGGTTTCCTTAGGGCCGTGCCACGGAGTTGGTGGAGTGCGCGCGCTCGTCGTAAACCAAAAACTCGCCGCTGTCCTTCACGATCGTCGCGGTAACGAAGATCAGCAGGTACCGCGGTGTGTCCGTTTCGGTCCGGCGCCGGAACAAGGCGCCCAAAATTGGGATATCCCCCAGAACGGGGACAGATTCGACGAGGGTGGAGCGTTCGCGCTCGAGCACTCCTCCCATGACAACGGTTTGACCAGATTTGACGGCGACGCGCGTGGCCAGCTCTTCGGTCCGGTAGGTTGGGAGCTTGATATCGAAGCTGCTTTGTATGTTGGTGCCCACCCCATATTGGCTGAGCGTGGCGTATTTGACGAGCTGGACATCGGTGTTGACGATCGGGTTCAACGCCAAAAGAATGCTCTTCCCGTCGCCGCTGATGCTGGCCAGCACGTTCAAGACCGCGCCCGCAGTGATCTTTGTGGGTTTGCCGCTGGGGACCCAGCTCGAGACGGTATAGTATTGCCCGACGGTGGATGCGACCGTGTATTCCTCGTAATAATACTGGACGTTGCCGTCGCTGATCGTGGCCGGCCGGTTGTTCAAGACCGTCAGCCGCGGCGCGCTCAAGGTCTGGCTTTCGCCGCTTTGTTCCAGGGCGCTGATCGTGGCACTCAGGTTGTCCACGCCAAAGACACTCGTGAAAGCGTGCTGGATCCCGATGCCGACCGCCGGGTTTGCGCCGCTGATGACCGCAGAGGGGCTCGGATTAATGCTGCTGGGAAAATTCTGGCCGCTGATCAGGCCGGTAAAATCCTGGGGCACGCTTGTGTTCCCGACGCCGGCACTTTTGCCCTGCCGGTCCGCTTCCCAGAGCACGCCTAATTGCAGGAACGCCGGTTTGGTGACGGTGACAAATCGAGCTTCGATTAAGACCTGCTGGACCGGCTTGTCGAATTCCTTGATGATGTTTTCCATCACGGTGAGTTGCTCCGGGGTGCCCCGCGCGACGATCAGGTTATGCTCGTAATCGATAAAATACTTCGTGCCCATGAACAGGTTGGTGATCGCCCGTTCGATCGAAGGCAGCTCCGGCGCCTGGTCATTAACGAACTTCTGGAACTTCTGGACCTCAGTGACGGTCGTGGGTCCGTTGGCGGCGGTGGTGGTTGTCTTGGTGGAATCCGGCGCGCCGAATGCCGCCGGGAGCACGAAGCCCTTGCGCAAGCGATAAAACCGGGTTTCTTCCATCAGGCGCTTAGGGTCCTTGGCATCCACAACCCAAACCAGTTCGTCGCCGACCTGGAACTGCAATTCATAATTGCGCCCGACATACCGGAGAAACTCGCTCAGTTTCACGTTATCAAGGTTAACGCTCAAAACCTGCTTGAGCGCCGTCAACGACTTATCGGCGACGATGTTGACCCCCGAACTTTGGCTCAGATTGACCAGGATGGTTTCCAGAGGGACGTTGTCCAAGTGAATCGAGACCGCTTTCTCCAGCACTTTGGACATGCGGCCCTTCTCGCTCTCGAAATCGAAGAGCGGCCCTTCCTCGTGAATGGTCTTACCGTAAGTGTCGGGGATGTAAGGAGTGTTCTCGATCCGATCCACGGCGTCGCGAACGTCTTTGCGCGGCGGCAGCCCCCGGTCTTTCTGCTCCGTCAGCAAGCCCTTGACGGTTGGGTTGAACGCGGAATTCTTGGCGTCGACGCTCCTGATTTTATCTTCCAATGCCTGGGCGCGTTGGGCCTGGGCTTGCTGATCAACCCAGGTATGAACCCGCTCCAGGATCTGGTTTTTCGGATCTTGCTGGTATAGGCCATTGGCCTTGGCCTGGGCCTCTTCCCAGCGGTTCTGGCCGGCCAGGTCCATGATATCCTTGATTTCTTTGTCGTAGGTCTCGCTGTAAATTACCTTGGGTGGCGCTTGCGGAGGCGGCGGCGCCGGATGTTGACAGGCGGTCAGGCCGAGCAACAACAGCGCTGCCGCCGCCGTTGCCCTCGTGGTGGTCAGCTTCGGTGGTGAAGGCATGAAATTTTTTTGACGAAGAACTGACCTATTAAATTCACCACCGCAGGGCTTGGCAACTGTTTTTCTTTTATTTTCCCTTGAACGATTTCATCGTTGCGCGCTTCAGTTCGCGCTCGGCTTCCCGCGTCCGGAGGTCCTCGCGCTTGTCGAATTGCGCTTTGCCTTTGCCCACGCCCAACGCGACTTTGACTTTGCCGTTTTTCCAGTAGAAGGACAAAGGCAGCAGGGCATTGCCTTTCACGGCCGCGAGGCCGAATAGCTTCCGAATCTCCGACCGGTGCAACAGCAGCTTGCGCGGCGCTTTGGGCTGATGGTTCTGCAGGTTGCCGTGCGTGTACTCGTCGATGTGCGCGTTGTACAGCCAGACTTCCTCCTTTTCCACCCGGGCGAACGCATCGCTGAGCTGCCCCCTTCCGGCCCGCAACGCTTTGACCTCCGTCCCGTGGAGAACGATGCCGGCTTCGAAGGTGTCCAGAATAAAGTAATCCCGGCGCGCTTTTGGGTTTGTCAGAATGTCTGCCATAAACAGCACCAGCCAGAAGGTTGCCCCTCTGGCTGATTTCCGAGATCAACTAAATCGAGGACTCCGTCGGCTAATGCTTTTTTCGCTTCTTCGCCGTCGGCCGGGTAAGCTCGGTAATCTCGAACCCAACCTTTTCTTCAATGATCTCCAACAGCGCAATGTCGGCGGCTCCCCAATGGCCGGGATCCTCGACGAGCGGCCGGCTTAAGGCGCCCGAACCGGAAGTGAGTTGCCGCACGCGGCGCGAAATCAAGTTAACCAGAACGTTGGGATTGCCAACTTTCGCCAGGGCCTTTCGTGTCAGTTCAGAGTTCAATGCGTTGTCCTGTCCAAGGTATTAGATCGAGGCGAACATCGTAACGATTTACCCGCAAAACGCAATATTAAAGTTGCCAAATCCGCTTGCGCCGCTCGGAGTCTTTGCCTACAACATGCGGCGCATGCCTGGAAGGAACCTTCGGCACAACTCAGGCCCGAGCAGGGCGTTCGACCTGCAGAAATTTCTGGCCACCCGCTCGGAAGCGGTCAATCGCGCGTTGGACCATTTCCTGCCCGCCGCCACGGTCCGTCCGGCGACGATTCACAAGTCGATGCGGTATTCGCTTTTTGCCGGCGGCAAGCGCATGCGGCCGGCCCTCTGCCTGGCTGCGGCGGCGGCCTGCGGCGGGCGGGAGGCGGAGGCGATGCCCCTCGCCTGCGCCGTTGAGTGCATTCATACTTACTCGCTCATTCACGATGATTTGCCGGCGATGGATGATGACGATTTTCGCCGAGGCAAACTCACCAATCATAAAGTCTTTGGTGAGGGCATTGCCGTTCTGGCCGGCGACGCCCTGCTGACCCAGGCGTTTGAAATCGCCGCCCGCTGCAAGGGGTGGCCTCGGTATCCGCATCGGGAGATCATCCTCGAATTGGCTTCCGCCTCCGGGTCGCTCCAACTCATCGCCGGCCAGGTCGCCGATCTGGAGGCTGAGGGAAAGAAGATATCGGCCCGGCACCTCCGCTACATCCACGAGCGCAAAACATCGGCGTTGCTCTGCTGCTCGGTGCGCCTGGGCGGCATGAGCGCCAATTGCCCGGCAGCCCAGCTCAAAGCCCTGACCGATTTCGGGTACCACGTCGGGTTGGCCTTTCAGGTCATCGACGACATCCTCGACGTTACCCAAACCAGCGAGACTCTCGGCAAGACCGCCGGCAAAGATACACGCGCGCAAAAGGCCACCTATCCCTCGCTCATCGGCTTGGAGAAATCCCGCAAGATAGCGGCGGATCTGACTACCCGGGCTTTTTCTTCGCTAAGAGCCTTCCGCGGCAAAGCGGACGCCCTCGAGGCGTTGGCCGGGTTCCTCCTCAAACGCGACCGGTGACGAACGCTCCCAGGCGCTTGGCCAAAGCCTGTCGCACAAGTCACTAACAGCTCAAACCCGAAGGCCGAAAGAAGTCCGAAATCCGAAGCCCGAACCCTGAATTGAAGGGACTCTTTTTCGGATTTCGAGTTTCGGCCTTCTTTCGGCCTTCGGATTTCGGGTTTCGACCCCGGCTGCGCGAAATGGGTCGCAGTGTATTACTGTCCCCCGTAATATCCTTCCACTTTTGCCGCGACGTCTTGGTAGCTGATATCCACCTCGTAGATGACCTTGAACTGCTCGATCGCTTCTTCTTTTTTCCCCATGCTTTCCAGCACGCAGCCAAGATTGTAGATCAGCTCCTTCTTTTCGTCGTCCAGCACCGGTTTTTCTTTGATGGCATTCTGCAGTGTTCGCGCGGCCATGTCGTACATCTTGCGTTTGGCGAAGCTCTGAGCCAGGTAGTTCAACGAGGCGACGCGGCGGTGCGGATTGGTCTGCGACTTCTGAAATTCGGCGATGGCTTCGCTGATTTTTCCTGCCTGGAAATAGAGTTGGCCCAGTTCGAAGCGAATTTGCAGGTCATTGGGGAAGCGCTCGGTCCGGTTCTGGCACTCGGCCAGCTGGTAAGCCTGTTTCTCCGCCTGCAGCACAGCCAGTTTCTCAGGATAATCTGGTCCCGTGGCGTCTAACTGCGAAATCTGGTGCTCATACTTCCGCATCACTGTGTCGGCAATGGAGCGGTCCAGCGACGCGTCGTTGCCCATATCGGAGGACTTCAGCCGCTCATAATAAGCGAGGGCTTTGTCGAATTCCTTTCTCTGGGTGTACAACTCGGCCAGCGATCGCACCAGCTTCAGGTTGTTGGCCTCGGTTTTGAGCCGTGTTTCGTATTCGTTGATCAACCGCTCGGTAACATCTCCAGATTTCTCAACCCGATTCTGTTGCTCGAGCGTGACGGCCTCCTCTTTGTTCTTTAAAATGTCGCGGTACGACCCTCCGCCATCGGCCAGCGTGTCGTAGCCGCCTTCGTCCATCGTGTTGCGAGCGGAAATATTTTTCAAGGCTTGGACAAGGTCGTTGTCCAAGGGAAACTCCTGCTGCAAAGTGGTCAGAATCTTTTCGGCTCGCTTGACCTCGCCCGTGGCCGCCAGCGCGTTGGCCAGTTGGATGCCGACCTCTCGGTCCTTGGGCGAATTCCGGAAAAGAAGCTCGAGGGACAAGACCGACGTGCGGGGCATTTCGAGCGCGATCGCGGCTCGGACAATCAACCGGTGCGCGCCCGAGTTGTTCGGGTCGCTGTTAAGAATTTGTTCCGCGATTTGCAGCGCCTCGGCTGGATCCCGGCGCAAGGCGACTTCACCTTTCGCCACCATGGGCGAGGAGCTCGCGCTGCTCCACATTTTTTTCATGAAACCACCACCGCCCCCGGCCTTGCGCAATTGCGCCGTCCGCAATTCCCTGCGCACTTCGTGCAGCCCGGGCTCCCGGGTCAGGACTTGGTTGAAGAGGTCGATCGCGTAATCGAAATTGTCACGTTGCAAGGCGTCATGGCCTTTGGTGAAAACCACGCGCAGGTCTCGCGGCAGGTCGTTCAAGCTTTTTTCAGCCATACTCTTATCTAGCCAGATTTCGTCGAGAATGCCACCTTAAAGCGGTCGCTGAGACAAACTAAACCATGGGATACATTACCGAGATCCTGATTGCTCCTTCTGCCTCCGTCAACATGGTGCCGAAGGAAAAAGTGCGCGCCGTGCCCGGCAAGGGACTCGAGGGGGACCGCTATTATGTGGGCGCAGGTACTTTCTCGCCACAGCCTCAACAGCCAGATTTTGAAATCACTCTCATCGAGCAAGAAAATGTCTATGCTTTCGCCGCCAATTCGGGTCTGCCATTTACGGCGTCGCAATCCCGAAGGAACATTGTCACGAGCGGCGTCCAGCTTAACGAGTTGGTCGGTCAGGAGTTCCGCCTCGGTGAGGTCCGGGTTCGCGGCATCCGTTTATGCGAGCCTTGCAGCCACTTGGCCAAAACCACTTTTCCAGAGACGCTCAAAGGCCTCGTTCATAAGGGCGGCCTGCGAGCGCAAATCCTCTCTGAGGGTGAAATTCGCGTCGGCGACCAGGTTCTTCCCTCGTAGCTGCCACTTGAAATCCGGATATTCTGAGTTACATCTTCGCAATGCACATCAAAGCCAAGGTCCTGGCGTTACACGGAGCGGATGACCCGAATGTTCCCCCGAAAGAGGTTACGGCGTTCGAGGATGAGATGCGCCTGGCCGGAGTCGACTGGCAGCTTGTGGCCAATGGTAGAGCCGTTCACTCCTTCACCGACTCGAACGCCGGCAACGACAACTCCAAGGGCGCCGCCTACAACGAGCGCGCCGACCTGCGGTCGTGGGAGGCGATGAAGCAGTTCTTCGCCGAGTTGTTGGGATAATTTGCCGTACTGATCTTCGGAAGCGTCGACGCTGCATTCACAGTCAAGGACACGGCCTGTTGTGTTCGCAGATCCTCCGCATTCCCTCCGCAGCACCGAATTTTGGCTTTTTGTCCTGTCCCGCAGGGACATGCGAAAATAGCCCACCCATTTATGGGTGGGTATAGGACGAACCTAACCCCGCAAGTCCCGACAGGGACGAACGAGCCGACCCGGTTTTCTGAACCGTCCCGAACTCAGCCATTCCCAATCGCGGATTCCACTGGGATGCCAGAACCTCAGCCCGCGGTTGCCGCACGCCGAGCAGGTTGAGGTATCAAGATGCGCTCCTGCGAATCACCGCCATCGATTTAAGCTTGAACCCGTCGCCCATTGTCCGCCATTTTCATTTCGATTAATGAGAACCTCGCCTGCTTGGAACACTCCACCCCGAACAGCAACCCTAACGCTGGTCCTTTGCCTTTCCCTCAGGTGCCTTCCGACGGCTGCGGTTGAAACAACCCAAGTCGAAACCAATCGGCAACCAGCCTCCGCGGCTAATACCCCGGAATTGAAGGTTGCTGATCGTTTCCTGCTCGCCATCCCCAAGGCCGGATTTGGAAAGGACTATTTGTTCACGGCCTCGCTCATCCCGCAAGCCCAGGCGGCAACCAGCACTGGGTTGGCAGCTAAAATTGTCCGCTTCGAACTCTTTCCCGACGGTGTGGACATGTACGAATCGACCCAGGGCCTGGTCGTGACTGAAGACTTGCCGGCGCGCCGCTTGCTGACCACGTTTTCGATTATTAGGCAGGATGCGAACAAGGTGGTGATCGATTTTAACAAAGGCATGCACCGTGTGTTTACGCAGGCTTGGACGCAAGGCGGCGGGTTGGGGCCAGACCGGGATCGCACTCTGGACGTGCCCGAAGGGCGAGTGTTCGAAATGCGCGAAGACCAGGGCCGGTTGATTATTCGTCAGAGTATCCAGGCCCGCAGCCGTCAGGACGACCAAAACCTCGAGCAGCGGTACGAGGTGCGTTATTTCCTTTCGCCCTACCAACCGGGCGCTTCTGACGCGAAGGAACCCAATGTGGCGGACCAACGCTATGCAAGATTCTTTGAGACCGAGGGGCGCATCGAGCCGATCACCGGGCGCATCTCGGCCCGGATCGCGCGGTTCGATATTCGCCAGCCGGTTATCTTCCATTATTCCGCCAACACACCCACCAATTTTGTCGACGCGGTCAAAGACGGGATCCTTTACTGGAACCGCGCCTTCGGCAAAGCCGTCGTTCAAGCCAAAAAGGCCCCCGAGGGGACGACTGCGCCTGATGCCAAGCTGAACATTATTCAGTGGGTGCCCTGGGACAACGCGGGCTTCGCTTATGCGGATGTTCTCCTGGATCCCATCACGGGCGAATCGGGTCATGGCCAGGCCTACATTACAAGCGTGTTTGCCTTCGCTGGCAAATCGCGGGCGCGGGCCCTCCTGCGGGCCATGCTGGATATCGCCGAGCCCAAGAAGGATAAGGGCGGGGCTGCGCTGCGCCTGGGCCTCCCTTTCCTGGGCGCTGCACCGGCTTGCCAGGTTGATCCCCAAACCTTCGCCCAACAAATGGCCCACGGCCTTCAAGAATTGCTGGCTAGTGACGAACTGACGGATGAGGCGGTGCTGCGGATTTCTCAGGATTATGTCCGCGAAACCGTCGCGCACGAGGTTGGGCACGTGTTGGGGTTGCGCCACAATTTTGCGGGCAGTCTGTCCGCCACTCTGACCCGCCAGGAACTCGACAATTGGTTCAAAGACTACGTCACCGGCAAATCCCTGGACGCCTACACTAATAAGCTGGCGTCCAGTTCGATGATGGAATACACGATCTTCAAGGGCGCCGTGTTCACCGGTTGGCAAATCCGCACTGGCCAGGACGCGTTGCCTCACGATCGTGCGGCCATCGCCTGGGGCTATTCCAACAGTAACGAGGTCCGTGACAAGAAAATGCTCTTCGCCACCGACGACGACGTGGGCCAATATGGAGACGTCCGCCGATTTGACTACGGGACCAACCCGGTCGTCAGCGCTTATAGCGAGATTGCTCAAATCCTCGATCTGCTGCCGAATAACGTAATCGAGACGTTCATCGCTGCGCGCGCCCCGCGGAATGCGCACGACCGCCTTCCCCTTGAAGAAGTCAACCTGAACTACGCAAACTACGCCTCACAACTGGCGAACCAGTTCGCCGACATACTTTCGTGGTTCCGCGCCGATGTCCGGTCGCTCCGCGTGGAAAACCAATTCGAGTTCGTGGGTGACTTGAACCGGAAAGATCGGCTCGAAGCGAACCTGAAATACCTCAACTCGCAAATGGAGCAGCTTGGTGGAGTGGACCGCGCCATTTTTTCTTTCCTGCCCTTGGATCTAAAGCTGGAGCTGAAAGCTGAGCCGGTGGGCGCGCCAGTCATCCAGCGGGTGAGCGCGACCAACCTCACCAGCAAGCTGGAAAAACTCCTCAATTCTCCCACTTACACGAACTTCGTCGGACTGGATGAAAAGAAGTATAGCTTTACCAAAGAAGAGCACGACTTGATCCTGAAGCGGGCAAAGAAATTCTTTGAAGAGTTGGAGAAGGAGTTGGTCAAGCAAGTCTGCCAGCGCTTGACGAACGCTCCACGGACTCTTGGGATCGAGGCCAGTGGCGCCGCCGGGGAGGAGGATATCGTGGCCAAAGTTGAACAGCGCGTTATCGAGATGGCCAAGATCGTGATTACGGCCAAAGAGGACGACCAGCGAGTCGAGGGCAAAGTCGACAAAGGCTATGTCGCCGTAGTTAGCTTCAAATACGATCAGGATACCCGGCTCGCTGCGGCGAAAGCTCTCGACGACAAAACCGGCTCCTTCAAGGGCTGGGCGGAAGATGCCAAGTCGGATCTGAACACCCAGCTAAAAAACGAGGTCGAAGGGGCATTGAATCTTTCCCACTTCAAGGATTTCAAGGTGTCGCTCCTCTCCCGGTCCGTCCGCGAATGGTATCAGAAACAACAGGACGTCCTGGCGCTTCTCCCTCCCGCGCCCGGCAGCCCAACGCTTCCCGCGCGATAGTCCCAATCGTAGCGCAGGCTTCAGCCTGACGTATCGCAGATTTTCATCTGCGAGGCCCGTTGTCCACTCGGTTGGCACCGCAGATAACATGATTGGAACATTGGCCTTGCAGCTCGCACGGGGCGGATACGCGGTGACCTTATCCTCATTTCCCGTCCGTAACCCAGGACGGCGCTGCGCTTGTCCTGGGCTACTTTCTCATCGTCCCTCCGCGACTTTTCGGTTTGGCTCGCTCCGCTCGCACAGTGGGCGAACGATCGAATTCACGCGCGCCGCGCCACTCGCGTCCAATATAGCACAGTAGCGTCATCGCAGCGTCGAGTACATTTCATTTCGGCTCCCTTCTTCGGCGTGACGATTGCATAACCTTACTCCGTGCTCAGACTACGTATTTTCTCGGCTACCGTTTCGGCCTCTGCGGCGCTGCCGAAGTGCAAAGCCACACCGACATTGGTGCCGCCGTCACGATGGCCCCACACTGCTGGGCGACCGTCACTAATTAACCAACCAAACACCAGCGGTTGATTGTTGTTGCGAATTTCTCTGACCCTTTCCAAACCCTTGCCAACTAGAGGGACAAAAAGCGTTCCAACCGTGTTAGTTCCTCGCACCAGCATTCCAGCGATATCAACGTCCTTTGTTGTCAGTCCCAACGGCAGGGTTTCTTCATGTCGCTCCAAGGGTGGAGGTTGCTTGGCTTGCGCCATGGTCGCTGAGTTCAGAGCTGCCTTGGCGGATTCGAGTTCATTCCTTAGCCGTGCTAAATCCTCATTCAGAACCTGCACCTCAGCTTCTTTTGCGCGACCAGCTTCGACCAGTCGTGTCAATTCTGATCGAACCTGTTCAATCTGCGATGCCGCTTCCCGGAGCATCTGGTTTTGGTGCCGCGTCCGGATAAGGAGAAATCCCTCAACTAGAACAAGCAGCAGTGCAATTGCCACTGTGATTTTCATAGCATTTCAACGTCGTCCCAAGCTGGCTGTCGCCAGACGCCGAACGGTCCGAGTCAGGCGCTCCGGATGAAGGATGCAAGACCAACAGAAAGTCGAAAACCGGAGTCGCCTCCAAACGGTGTGCGCCTGACCTGGGCGTGAACTGATGGGGTGAAAGTCCCCTGTGCGGGAATGCAGTCAAGCTGGCCCTCATAAC
>JANXQE010000142.1 GCA_025356925.1 Limisphaerales bacterium
GGATCGGGAACGGTGAATCCATGGTCGTGACGCCGGTGCCGTTGCATGTAAGTGGTCTGCGGCATGTGACAATTCACACACTCGCCGCCGGTTTCCCGGACGGCAGGGGCCTGGTAGGAAGTGAGATCGTTGTTCACTAGCACCCCGTTCGTGCTGTAGCCGAAAACGCTGTGATGACTGTGCTGGACCGGTTCAACGATCGGCGCATTGGTGTAGGAGCCATTGTGGCATCGCATGCAAAGCCAGTTGCCAGGCAGAATCGTTTTTGCGGTATGTGGATTGTGGCAATCCAGGCAGTGAACGCCGCGGAACTGCATCCGGCTGCCGAGAAAGGCGGCATACTCGTAGTCCTCGTCGCGGACCTGGCCGTCGGGGTAATAGGTTTCCGTGGCATCGACGATCGTGAGATGCTCGTGATCGAAGAAATCGTCGCCAGGCTTGAAGTCCCCAGTCAACTCGCTCCGTCGAGCGTGACAAACGCCGCAATAGTCCACGACCCGTGCCCGTGAGAGCTTCGAGATTGTTGGATCGGCATGGGCAGATTTGCCGAACCGTCGTTGCCAGTTATTGTGATCTCGGAGCGGGCCGTGACAGGCCTCGCAGCTCACCGTTGGCTTGGCCATGGTGGTGTGGTAGGAATCGCCCGCCTCGTCGTAATTCTTCCGGACCCGGGTATTGTGGCAGCCGGCGCACATGTTATTCCAATTCATTCCGCGCCCCGTCCAATGGCCCCACTCACCCGGTCGGCGATCTTCGGTCCCGTAAACGTTGAACCACTCATTTGACTTTGGATCGTATGAGGCTTCGAGTGTCTGAAAGCGCCCGCCAGGAAACGGCACAAGGTACTGGCGCAAGGGATCGTTACCGATCACCCGGGCGATGGGGTGGGCCTCAACCTTGCCCGAGCGACCGAGGGCGGCCGCCTCGGGTACACCGTTGGTCCAACACACCGCGGTGGTCTGCGTTCCATGCCGGAACGAGCGCGCTGGCGCGAATGCGCCGCCGTCCTGAGCCCGGTCGAACGGCCGCTCCGCCAAGCCGTGGTTGGAGTTTTTCCAGAGGTGGTATTCATCCGGATGACAATCCCGGCAGCTAGCAGAGCCGCCATACTGCGCGTACACGGCTCGTTCGTCGTCGAGCAAGGATTTTCCCGGCAGAACCGGTGCAGGCTGGTGATCCGATTTCGAGCCCGGCAACATACCTGAACGCCAACCTGCCCACAGCACCCCCAAGAGGAATGTCACACCCACGAGTAAACCGAACCGGCGTGAAAAACCGCGCTCCTTACTTGGGGGCAGCGTCTTTCGGTTCGCGTTCTTGCGAGGTCGGGACATGCTGATCAAACCTTAAACGGCTTTGCTCGTGATGGAAAAGCGGAATCCAACTGAAACCGAGGATCGAGAACCCACCCTGGGTATGTTTCAGCAGAGAAGGTTTTGAACTTGGCGTGCCATGGAATTCGCGCCATCGTCTCGAGATGGCCTCGTCGCACTGCGAAGTCTGGACTTCGTTATGAAAGAAATCCGAATGCCCCACTCGAGCATCGCGGCTGGCATGTTGCTCGCGGCTGGCACAGTTTGCGCCGTGCAATCCCCTCCATCAGCCGAGGACATTTTCCGCCCCGCCGTGGCGGTCTGGCAGATGGCAGACCTGAGAGATGCCGACGGTAACGAACGCCTCGCGGGCGTAGGAAACGTCACGGTTGGGAATCATTTGGAAGCAAAGGATCTCCAGGCGGCGCGCTCCGCGCCGGTGGATCTCTACCAGGAGAAGTATCGTCCGCAGTTTCACGTAACGGCTCGACAGTGGACGATTCACAAGCTTAATCCGGGCATGAAGGAGGAGGGCTGGATCAATGATGTGAACGGATTGATTTACCACCAGGGGCAATACCACCTGTTCGCCCAACGCTGGGCCCGATGCTGGCTTCACTTCGTCAGCAAAGACCTGATTCACTGGACCGAACTTCAGCCGGCATTCTGGGAGGAGCAGCGCTTTGGTACCGGCGTTCAGTCCGGCACCATCGTCTTTGACAGTGAGAACGTTTCAGGGCTATCGCCCGATCCCAGGACCCCGCCGCTGGTCGCCTTCTGGAGCGGCTTCGACAATCGCAGCCAGTGTATCTCATACAGCGTGGACCATGGCCTGACCTGGGCCAAGTATGCGAATAACCCGTATATGATCCAACCTGAACGAGACCCAAGGGTATTTTGGTACCAACCGGGTCATAAGTGGGTAATGGTGCTCTACGCGGACGCCAAGTATCACATCTTTAATTCCACTAATCTGCTGACTTGGATCGATCAAAAAAATCCAATCCCGGACTGTTTCGAATGCCCGGACCTGTTCGAATTGCCGGTTGCTGGTGATCGCAACCACACGAAGTGGGTGCTGGTCCGAGGCAACGGCAAATACTCGATCGGGGATTTCGACGGCGCGAGATTCACGCCGGAGACCGGCCAACTGCCCTGCGACCTCGGAGCCAACTTTTACGCGACCCAATCCTGGGGGGATATCACCGGCCAGCCCGGCCGACGAGTCCAGATTGCCTGGATGAGAGACGGCACATACCCCGAGATGCCCTTTAACCAACAACTCTCGTTCCCGTGTGATCTAACCCTTCGCTCCCTCCCCGAGGGCCTGAGGATCTTCAGGTTGCCTGCCGGAGAGATCGAGAGCCTTTATAAAAGAAAGCACTCTTGGAAAAACCGAATCATCAAGCCTAACGAGAACATCCTAAAAAACATCCCGGGCGAACTGTTCGATATTCAGTTGGAGATCGAGCTCGCTGGCGCCAGGGAGGTTGGCCTCAAGTGCAGAGGTGAAGTCGTTTCGTATTCCGCGGCGAACGGTACGCTGAGCTGTCTTGGCAGGGAAGCGAAGGTGGAGGAGATCAACGGCCAAATAATCCTCCGCGTCCTCGTTGACCGCACCTCCCTCGAGGTCTTCGCGAACGACGGCAAGGTATCTATGAGTTCGTGTTTCGTCCCCGGTTCGGACCGGGCGGCCCTGGAGCTGTTCTCCGCCGGCGGCCAGCCGAGAATACTATCCATGACCGTGCGAGAACTGAAATCGATGTGGTAGGAAAAGGAGAATGGAACCCATCAGCTTGCGGGACCAATTCCCGCTCATCTGGCCCGAATCACCAGCGCTGTGATGTTGTCGCGACCGTTTCTGGCCAGTGATTCCTCCACCAGCCAGTGCGCGACGCTGCCCTCCGTCGGGCCGGATTCAGGCGCACGTAGGAATTCCGTGAGGTGGCTGTCGTATAATCCCTCCACCAGACCATCCGTGCAGAGCAGAAACATGTCACCTGCCTCATAAGGCACGCTGCCAACCTGCGGAGTGACAAACTGGTTGCTGCCGCCCAGCGCTTTCTGAAGCAGGTGGCGTCGCGGATGGCCACGCGCCTCTCGTTCGCTAAGCTTCCCATTCCGAAACAGCCAGCCCACGTGGGTATCATCGTGGGTGAGCTGTTGTATGCCTGTTGACTGCGCCGGCAAGTAGTAAAGACGGCTGTCTCCTATGTGGCCGAAATACATCTGCCCCGGCGTGAACCAGCAAAGGCATAAGGTAGCTTCCATCCCTGCGCACTCCTCCGAGCTCCTCCCCAGGCGTGCCAGCGTTTCGTGCACTTTCACAAAGAGCTCTTCCAACACGTCGGCGAAGCCGGCCACCAAACCCACCGCCGAGAGCCGGTATGATCGCGGAAGCAACCGAGTGATCGTATCCACCGCAATCCGGCTCGCATATTCCCCGGCCCTCGCCCCGCCCATCCCGTCGCTGACCGCGAACGCGAAGTCCAGGTGGCTGGTGGCGCCTTCCCCGATGGCGCCAAGGTGATGCACCTCGCGCGCGTCAAACTGCAGACCCAAAAAAGCGTCCTCATTATTGGGCCGCACCCGGCCACGGTCGGTACGCCCGGACCATTGCAGACCTTTGGAGGCGGTAGCTTGGCGCAGATTTTCCATGGCGGCGAGAAGTTATTCGAAGCCCGGAAGGATCGTCGCCAACTCAAAGTCCACCACGCAGAAACGACCGTCGGACTGGCGGTAAGTCACGTTGCGCATGTCGGGGTCGTCGTGCCGCACCCCATAGCTTTCTAGTTCGGCAAACAACTCACGCGCCCGGTCCGCGTCCAGGTGCTCCACCCGGGTGCCACTGTTGGTCGTGATGATGCGCGGTTTGGTGGGATCCGCCTCCAGCAACCGGGGGACGAAGCCGCACCCGTGTGCCTCGAGAAATCGCAGCACCCGCACCTCTTTGTTGAAGCGTTCCTGTGCATCCGGGCCGTGGTACGTCTTATACACCCGCCCATCGAAACTGACCTGGACGGTCGCCCTGAGGGTATCCTTCACCTGCAGCATGCCAAGGTAAGACTGCCTCGTCGGCGCCCTCCGGTCAAATGGTCAAACATGGTCAAATCCACGCAGCGCGAGCAAATATGACCAATGAGCTCGACCACCCCTGCCGTCTGACAAAAAAGGGCATTCGCAGGCTTTCACGCGCCTACAGGCAATTGCAACCGCGCGCGGTCTAAGCTGGTCACGCGTCCTGGCGTCCTGGCACTCTGCCTGCTAGCAACTGTGCGATTAACGAAACTCAGCAATCAAGCTGAAGTAATCGGCACATTAAAAAATAACCGAACCCTCCGCACTCACATCCATGGCGAAATATAAACTCGAATACATCTGGCTCGACGGGTATGAACCCGTTCCAAACCTCCGCGGCAAAACTCAGGTCAAGGAGTTCTCTAGTCTTCCGAAACTCGAGGAACTGCCCGCTTGGGGCTTTGACGGCAGCTCGACTCGACAGGCCGAAGGCCACAGCTCGGACTGCATGCTCAAGCCGGTCGCGGTTTTTCCCGATACGACAAAGAAGAACGGCGCCCTCGTCATGTGCGAAGTCATGATGCCCGACGGCAAGACTCCTCATCGGACCAACGCCCGTGCTACGATCCTCGATGACCCGGACGCCTGGTTCGGTTTCGAGCAGGAATACTTTCTCTATAAAGACGGAGCTCCCTTGGGGTTTCCAAAAGGCGGTGGCTTCCCCCCGCCGCAGGGTAAATACTATACGGGCGTGGGTTACGAAGCGGTTGGGGACATCGCCCGCGAAATCGTCGATACTCACCTGGATCTCTGCCTCGATGCCGGCATCAACCACGAAGGCATCAACGCGGAGGTCGCTAAAGGCCAATGGGAATTCCAGATCTTCGGCAAAGGCTCCAAAAAGGCTGCCGACCAGATGTGGATCGCCCGTTACCTGCTCATGCGCGTTTGCGAAAAATACGGAGTGGAAGTGAATTTCCACTGCAAACCGCTCGGCCCGGACGTGGACTGGAACGGCTCTGGCATGCACTCGAATTTCTCGACCAAACACATGCGCGAGGTCGGCGGCAAGGAGTATTTCGAGGCGCTCATGGCCGCGTTTGACAAGTACAAAAACGAGCACATTGCGGTGTACGGGCCGGACAACCACCTGCGCCTTACTGGTCTGCATGAGACGCAATCCATTGACAAATTCAACTACGGCCTTGCCAACCGTGGCGCGTCGGTCCGCGTTCCGCATAGTTTCGTGAACAACGCCTACCGCGGTTACCTGGAGGATCGCCGCCCAAATTCACAGGGTGATCCCTATAAAATCGCCAGCCGCATCCTTCAGACGATTGCCACCGTACCGGCGAAGTAATGATCAGAACCTGATCGAACCGCGATTTACTGGCCGTGGCCTTTAATTGAAGCCCTGAGAGGTTTCAAAGGCCCGCCAGCATCCTCGGAACAAAACCCGATTGGATTTGCTCGATTGGCCGGGCGGCTGGTGGGTCGTCGTCATTCTGTTTTCGGTTTGATCTCCAAGGCAATCATCCTGTCCCCGACTGAAATCGAGCAATGTCGGCCGAACCGTGTGTCGATTCGCGCCACGCCGAGTTCCGAGGATGTCCCATCGGTGTGGGTTACCGCCATTGCTATCTGAATTGTAACATTGCCGTCCGGCAGCGCTGTCGGCGTGACGATACAATTCGTTCCCCCACCGAGGTCAAAACGCGCAGCGACGCCGTCCGCAAACTCAAGCAGACCCAAGTCGGTTGTCGCCATTGGAGCGGCGACGGTCGTTACCTTAACGTCCGGTGCAGGGGTTAACAGGGGCTGAACGGTGGAAGCAGCGGCTTGTTGTGCCTGGCGCTCAGCCTTTAACTGAGCGTTCTCCTGCTCAAGCTGACGCAGCTTCGGCGATTGGGCGCGCAATCTCATTAGCTCGCGCTGGTCGACAGGCGAACCTTCAACGCTCGTTTTCAGTTGCGCGGCCAAACGTTGATTTTCGTCCCGGAGTGACGCTGCTTGCCCGAGTTGGTCGTGAAGAACGGCGCTTTCCACCAGCAGCCGTTTGATCTGCTGCTGCTGCCAGAACATGACTGCGGCAGCGCCAACAAGAATGGCCGCAAATGCCCCGATTTTCAGTTTTGTCATCATCTTAGTTCTTTTGAAAAACGGCTCCAGTATCCGCACGTGTCGGACCCGCAAGCCCGCGCGGCTGACCGCAGGCAGGCAATCGCTTCCGCCGCGTTAGCAGGTGCCGGTTTAGTCATCGAGTTTCTCCTCAGCGGTTGGAAGCATTCGGCTGCGTGATTTCGGCATTTCCCCGCAACTGAAGTCGCCTGCTATGAAGGTTCAGCGTAGCCGGGGCGCTGACCGTGCTCGGCAATCTGGCCTCCACGAAACTCAAGCCTTCCTGAAATAGACGTAGAATACCATG
>JANXQE010000146.1 GCA_025356925.1 Limisphaerales bacterium
GCGCTCAGATTTGTCTGGTTGACACTGGCCGTCCCATCCACCGGCACTCCGCCCACTGCGGCCGCACTGACGGCGAAACTCACGTTCAGGCCAGGCAACAAACCACTCTGGCTCCCTGAGAACCCCGCGCTCCCAGTCGGGTCGATGAAATAGTAGCATTCCAGAGTTTTAGGGAGCTCCGATTGGCGCCACAGTTCGCCGGTCACTTGCACAGTAATCGAGTCCAGGTTCTGGGCGGTTTGATTCATGAATTTGGCTCCAAAAGCTGTCGAGCCAGTGCTGCTGGTGGCCAATAAGCCCAAAGCCCGGTTGGGGCTGCCCGGCAAGCCAAAGCTAATCTGCCCGCCCGTGGTCTGGTCACCGCCGGTGGCGCCAAACTTGGAGGCCAGGCTGCCCAGGCCATACCACCCGCTCAACTCGGCGATGCCCAAGCCACCGCTGTTGCCGCTGCTCACCACTGCGTCGGCAAAGCCGAAGGGATTCGCTAACGAATAGATAGCCCCGTTAATTGTCACCGGATTGGCCGTGTTCACCGAAACGGCTCCCGGGTCGGGTAAGGAATCAAAGTTCTGGGTATAGACCGCTCCGGGACTGGTGTAGGCGATGAAGGAACTGGGGTTGGTGGCGTTATTGGTGCCGCCCGGTGTGGCAAAAGCAAACTCCTGCCGGTCAAAACTCTGGCCATCGGGCAGTGAACCGTAAGAATGGTTCGAACCGAGGTTGGTGTAATCGATGTAATCCAGCACCTGAGGTTGACCGTTGTAAAGGCGGCTGAGCGCCAGCGACCCCGAACTGCTGGAGAGGGTGAAACTCGTATGGGTTTCGCTGGCACCAGACAGGCCAGTTTGGGCGTCGGCAAAGATGACCTTGAACTCACCGGGATTGATAAGCGCGCCGTTGGGGAAAGGCCAGGCCGTCAGATTGGCGTAGTTGGTCGACAGATAGAGACCGCTCAAGGAGACCACATTGGTGGTGGGATTAAAGAGTTCCAGCCAGGACACATGCTGGCCGGCGCTGTTAGTGATGCCGGTCAGGTTATCAGCCTGCAATTCGTTAAGCCACAGCGGGGGGAACACCGGCAGGACCATCGCCACGCTATTGGCAGCTCCGGGTGTGGCCGGTGCTCCCGTCAAAAGTGAGCCGGGCACCGCCGAATTAATGGCGCCACTGCTAAGGCCTGAGCCGGAGAGCTCCACCGTTAGCGCCGGGGCGTCAAGGTTCGTGGTCTGGAGATACCAGAAACTTAAGGTGCAGGTCTGGCCCAGGCTTAAGGCCGGGGTGAGGTCCTGGTAAATCGCATCGCCACTGGCGTTGCCGTTGCCGGTGGCAACCAGTGCCAAACCGGAGCTGCCGGAGTGTTTGAAGCTGGCGGTCGTTCCCGAATCAACAAAGTCGGGTCCCAGGTTCCAACTGCCGGCCAGGGTCGATTCAAAATCGCCGTTGGTCACCAGGTTGACTCCCGCTTCGGGCACGCTGCCGGCCACCAGTTTCAGATCGTCCAGGTAGAGGACGCCTGGACTTTGCAGGTAAATGTTGAGCCGCGAGGTGGAAGCCGTGCCGGTGGTCGTGAAATAGGCCCACTGCGGGCCCGAAGAAGTAGCAGCGGCATTGGAGACCGCGGCCCAGTTGCCCACGCGCCAGTTGTCCTGGAGTCCGTCAATGAGCTGCAGGGAGCTGCCGCTCCCGTTGGCTCCGGCCGGCCAGGGTGGGCCGCCGCCGTACCGAACCTTGGCCACCACGAGCTCCGGGGTGGAGTTGGTGGCGGGCTGGAGCAACGTGAGAGTTTCGCCGTTGGGCTGAAGCACGCCATTGAAAGTATCAAACACCAGGTTGGTCGCGCCGAAAGCCGCGGCAAAGTTTGCTCGATTGGCGGCCAGTACCAGGAAACTATTCGGCCCGATCATCGCGCCGGCCGGGAAGGTGTAGGACAACCCTTTAAACTGCCAACCGGAAAGGTCGAAACTCAAGCTGCTCGAACGGTTGTAGAGCTCGACATACTGAGAGCCGGTGATCGGCGGGTTATACATAATTTCGTTGATCACAATCTGACCCACTGCCGTGGGGATTGCGCCGCTGTAAACAGCAGAGATATTCGTCAGAGCACCCGTCACGGGTTGGCCATGCGGATCGACGCCAACCACCGCCCAGTGGTTAGTGCCCGGCTGCAAAACCACGCTCGCTGACCAATTGGAGACACTGGTCCACGTCACGGGCCATTGGGCGCCGTTAAACCAGAAGGTTTGGACCGCAATCGGAGCGGTGCCACTGACGAGCGCCACGTCGTTGCTCAACCCGATCGAACTGATGTTAAACGGAGCGGCTACTGTCGCCAACTGGGCCTGGAGGGCCGTGCGGCGCTGGCTGAACCAGGTCTTAACCGCGCTGGGTTCAGTCAATCGTTGTCCGTCGCACCAAAGGATGCCATTGGCAAAGAGCGAGCGGGATTTTGCATCGATGATCGGATTGCAGTTGGCGGGATCCAAGGGGCCGTTAACGGCGCTTTGGACCGCCCGCCAATACGCCCGCGCAAAAGGTGGGAACCCATACATGCGGGTGATGGTCGGATCTTCGGAGTTAAAGAGCGGGCCGGCACTGGCCGCATACCGGGAACTGTAATTAGGCGCCGGCAGCATGGCCCAGTCCAAGTCGAACATGTAAAGCTGCCACTTGCCGCTCGGCGGCAGGTACGCATACATGTTCTTGCCAATCTCGTGCCCGTAGGCATCGAAGTTCTCGATGATGTGTTCGGTGGCAAAGATGCCCATCCATTCCTCGATGTCCACCAGGCCCAACGTCGCGCCGGTGTACGGTTCGGGTCCGCTGGCATTGACCGCATCCACCAATGCCAGGATGTTGGTGTAATCATCCCGCCGGTCGGTGGCGCGGAACATAAAGTTCCAGCGATAGTGCTCGCGCTTTTTAACCCCGCCCGTCGTCGTGAAGTTTTGCAACCGCGGTTCGGGGTCGGCCACCAGGCCATCGGAATCATTGAACTCGAAAGCCCTCTCGATTTTAAAGAGCTCCCCACCGCTGTCATTGGGTGACCACTCTTTGACAAAACCACCCGCCGGTTGCACCACCGCTTCGAAGGTCGCTTGCCGGGCGTCATCGGTGACTCCGTTGATATGCAGCCGGATGGTGTGCCGATGGCTCCAGGGCAGGTTAAGCCGGTCGGCGATCCAATAGCACATCTGTTCCTGCAAGGCGGTGGTTTCGTTCCCGTGCCCCCCGGGCCAGTCCAGCACTAACTCCGTTTCGTCCAAAAAGATATCATCGGCAGGGAAAGCGATGGAATAGCCACAGCGACCACAGGCTGGACCGCAGTAGCTGGGTGAAATGTACGGACTGCCCTTAAAACGTGCGCCAGTGTTGTATATGACGCGCTGGTCCCCCAGGACAAATGTCACTGGATAATCGGAGTTATCCAACCGGTTATTCGTATTCCAGGTGTTGAAAGTTGCCTGGGTCATCCACAGCCGATAGACCGGGAAATTGCCGGTAGGCTGAAGCTCACCCACCCGCACCAGACATTCACGAACCGGCGCGTCGTTGGGAAAGGTCGCCGCGGCTGGAACTGTGAATCTATCCGTGGCCTGAACATAGAAGGCAACCATGGTACCCGCCGCCTGGCCCGGAACAGTGGCGCTCCAGACTCCGTCACCGGCCACCGCATCGCCCCCAGTGCCATCGTCGGTCAGGGTGACGGTGGAATAAGTCGAACTGGGATCCAGCCGGTATTTGAGGACGACCGAGCCCAATCCATCAGAGTCGCTGACCTGTGCTGTCACCACAATCGGTTGATTGGCTCCGGGCAGCACCGGGGCGTGTTGCACCTCCACGATCGCGGGTGGGGCATCGGACACAAACCGGCTGTTGCGCATCCCGGGGGTGCCCAGGTTGGCCGGGGTGGGCAGCTCCGCTGCGCACTCCAGCCAGTTGCCCCGCAACCGTAGTAACACTTCCGGGTCCCCCTTGAGCCAGCGCACCTCTGCGCGGATGGTTACCCCGGTGGTGCCGGCCGCCAAGGGGGCGCTCAAGAGCGTGCGCACGCGATTGACCTGGTTGTCACCTTTGTTGACCGCTCGCAGGTGGTAGCTGCGCGTGCTGTTAAACCCTTCACTGGCCTCGGGGCCGGACGTCTTTTCGGTCCCTTCGGCCACCCAGCCGCTCCCGCCAGTCTCAAACGTCCCATTTACGATCCGGTTGTTACCATTGCTATCCAGGACTTGGACGTTATCCACCAGGCATTCCCCGACACCTTGCAGCAGCAACTGTAATTCGTCGGCGGCCACGTCGCCGTTGTCGATCGTGCCGGTGGCCGAAATCACGGTCCAGGGGGCCTTGTGCGTCTCGTCGCTGTCCGCCCAGTTCGGAGCCAGCGTGTTGTCCGCTCGCGGATCGATCAATTCCAAGCTGCTGCCTCCGGCATGCGACCACTCGCCCCACTGGCCGCCGGACTGGTAAGTTACTTCATTGACCACCGGATAAACCGTGTTGGTGGTCCAAACCCCTTGACTATTGGTGGCCACCGCCAGTTGCGACCTGGCCAGGGCGAGTCGCTCGCCTTTATGAGACAGCGCGCCGGTGAAATTACCCGCCAGGTTGCTGGCGTTGAGGTTGGGGTAATTCGTCAGCATGCGCGAGGCGTTGCGGGCCACCACAAAATAAGCGTCTGGCGCCATCACCGTGTTGGAGGGGAACGTAAAGCCAACGCCCGAGATAAACTGCCAGCCACTCAGGTCCACAGTGTTGGTGCCGCGATTGTAGAGCTCGACGTATTGGTCATCGTCATTGAGCGAGATGGGCGCATACATGATCTCATTGATGACAATGTCGGATTGGTAAGCGGCGCTGTTGTTCGTGCCGGCAGTCGGTTGGGCCAATACCCGCAACCGGGCTGAACCGTCGGGTGTTCGGCCAAAGGAAACTCCCTTTTGCTGGCCTTCATAGCGCAGGGCATCGAGCACGCGCGTGCCGGCGGCGTTGCGTAGATAGACGGTCCCACCCGCCGGGCTGAGATCAAAACCCAGTTGCCCCGGGCCATACGCCAGAAACCCCCGCCCGGCGATGGTCGTGCCCGGCGGCACCACAAACTTGTTGGTCTTGGGGTCGTCGCTCAGGGAACAACCCGACAAATCCAGGGCGAGAGCGCCGCGGTTGAACAGCTCAATAAAATGGGGCACCGCAGGGTCGCTGTGCGCCAGCAACTCGTTGATGAGTATCGGGCGCACTGGGTCGGCGCTGACCGGGTCCAGCCGGCCGGGGGAGCCTCCCACAGCATCGCTGGCTGCCCAGCCCAGCACGTTATCCTCCCCGTACGAGGGGTGTGCCAGCACCAGCGAATGGCCCGCGCCATCGGGTGATACCGGCCAGGGCGGGGTGGTGCCGTAGTTGACTTCCAGTAGCACGCCGCCGGCCTGGTTGACCAGGCGCACCGTGCCTTTGGTGTTGGGCAGGTTATTGGTGTAGGGCCCCAGCACGCCGCTTAGCCCATACCCGGACTGTAAATCGGTGGGCGATTTGGCCACCACCACAAATCCTCCGCCGGCGATCTGGCTGCCGGCTGGAAAGGTGTAGCTAATGCTGCCACCCAGTTGATACCCGCTCAGGTCCTGGGCCTCGCCGCGCGAGTTGAACAATTCGATAAACTCCAGGTTGCTGTTGGTCGGGTGATACATGATCTCCGAGAGCACCAGACTGGTGCGCCGGCTGCATTGGCCCAGTGGTTCGATGGCCAGCGGACCGTTGGTGCCGGCCTGGCTCACCGATCCGAAATCCCGAAAAGCGGCGGTGGTCAGTTGGTTGGTATTCTGGCTGGAAACCACAAACCCAAAATAAATACTCGGCGGCAAAGCCAAACTGACACTGCCCAGTTGGGTCCAGTTCTGGCCATCCAAACTGCCCAACCCGCTCAGCACGTTGCCAGCCCGTTTGAGCCGCAGCCAGGTGTTTGGATAGTTCACCGGGAAACTGCCCGAGATGCTGGTCGAGCCGTTGGTGAGGTTGCGCGACTCAAAAAACGCGCCACTAATGCTCGGCGTGGCCAGCACGCTGGCCGAGAGTGAGCCAGGGCTAAGATCTTGTCGCGCCATCAAACCGGCTTCTGACCAGGCGTCGGCCAATCCCAACGAGTCAAGACGCACCAGGATATCAAAATCGCCGGTGCGCAACTGATAGCTGAACTGGCATTGATCATTGGTGCCGCCCACAGCGGCACCCCCGGCGCTGATGTTGTATCCGTTACCGGCCGGAGTCTGGCTGCCGACGGGCAGGGGATTGCCGATGGCCAGCAGCGCGTAGGTGCTCGCCACAAATTGCGCTTGAGAATTTGGCGCAATGACATTGCCCGCCGGCGATTGGTCTTTGAGATTGTTAACCGTCAGCGTGTAGAGCTGGCCGTCGGTTAACGGATTGACCGTCAGCAGCACGTTGGTCTGGGAAACATCCAGCGTGGCGCTGGTGATGAGAACGGGACTATTGGTGCCGGTGAGAGAGTAATTGGCCCGGTTCGTGGCGCTGGCCGGAGTCAGGCGCTCTGAAAAACTCACTTGCACCTGGTTCAAGCCCAATGGCTGCGCGGTTAGCAGCACCGGCGGGTTGGTGTCAGCGATCACCGTCAGAGTGGCTACGCTGCTGGTCACGGCGTAGGTGACATTGCTCACCACGTTTTCGACCACCACCTGGAATAGCGCGCCATTGTCAGCGTTGGCCGCGGAAGCGAGGGTATAACTGGCATTGGTCGCCCCGTTGATTGGGTTGCTGCCGCGATACCATTGGTAGCCCGGCGCAGGGTTGCCTAGCGCAGTCACACTGAAATTGGCCGCGGACAGCTCCAGCACGGTCTGATTGGCTGGTTG
>JANXQE010000169.1 GCA_025356925.1 Limisphaerales bacterium
CCACCGACGGTTCTTCCTACCTGTTTGCCGCCGGCTAACCCTGTCGCTAACCGGCACGGGACAATCGACGTCCCCACGCCTTCGGCGTGGGGAACAACGGCGTGGGGTTCATTTTCCGCCGGCAATCGGAATGAAGCAGCCGATCTCCGCACGCGATAATCACGACTTCAGTCCCTGGGCATCAAAATGCCATTTCTCGTTGGCTTTCAGCATTTCGGCCCAGGTGACTTCCCCGCCCTTGTAGGCAGCCGTCCGGCCGAGAATCGTTGTGAGATTGCTTCGCACGCTCGGGGTAACCGTGGGATTGGAGCAGTCGCCTTTCGTAATATCCTCATGAAACGACGCGATGTTCTTCTCGACGCCAACTTGATAAATGTTGTCGGTTTCACCGTTAAAAACCTCTTCCCGGCTGTGGAGCCAGCATTTGCCACCGTAGTTGGTTTCGGCGGTGCCGGTCGTCCCGTGCGCGCGAACCATGATGTCATCAAACCCGAACCCGGCTTGCTTGGAGGTGAACGACACCACGAGGTCATCCGGAAAGAAAAAGAGCAGCGAAAAGTGGTCCCAGGCGTCACCGAGGAACGGGCGGGATCGCCCGCCGGTGCCGTAAGCCCTGATTGGGTCGGCATTGACCAGCCAGGTGGCCACGTCCAGGGCATGGATGTTTTGTTCGGTAATGACATCGCCGGACAACACACGATCGATGCCCCAGGTGCGCAGGCGCACTTCGGGATTGTTGGGGTCTTTGCGCAGTTGGGCGTCCCGTTCCTCGAACATCAGGTTGGTCTGGTATTCGGCGTAAACGGTCATCAGTTTGCCGATCTCGCCTTTGTGGATGCGTGAAGCGACCTCGCGATAGGCCGGCATGGCGCGAGTTTGAAAATCGACCCGGAACACGTGTTTGCTTTCGGTCGCTTTGAGTCCGCTGGCTGCCACCGACCGGCAACCGGGAACGTCGACTGCGACCGGCTTGGCCAGGTACACATGCTTCCCCGCATCCACGGCAGCCGCAGCCTGTTCGGCGTGGAAATAGGGAGGCGTTTCGATCGCCACAGCGTCGAGGTTTTGTTCCAGCAACTTTTTATAGCCCGACAGCCCCGTGAACCGTTTGGCCTCGGGCACATTAAGTTTTTCGCCGGTCGCGTCCACGCGATCCTGGAAGTAATCCGCCAGGGCAACCACATTGTAGTTGCCGTTCCTGGCAAACAAATCGGCGATCCACGACCCGCGTCCACCGCAGCCGATGACGCCGAGGTTGATCCTGGAATTGGCGTCGGCGCCGCGCACGAGTTCCGGTTGTAGAATCGTAACGCCCACCGCTGCGGCGCCGACACTCGCCAGGAACTTCCGTCGGGTGATATCAGGACTGTCAGGAATGGGAAAAGCTGGGGTTTTACTTTGGGGGATAGCTAGTCTTGGGGAGCTCATACCGCACGAGATAACGGCACTCGAGAGGTCCTGTCAAACTGTATGAGCGAACTGGGTGGAGCAGGAGCGTGCTTCCTTCTCCTGGGAAGGCCGAGTTCCCCCAAAGTCCCGTCAGGGACGACCGATAATAGCCCACCGTTTCAACGGTGGGTGGCCGGTTCGGGTGGGATCGTGAGTCCCAGCAGGGACGGAAGAAAACATCGGGACCATCCCTGAAAAACCCTTGCTTCCGTCCCCGAAGGGACTTCCGACTCACCTCCGCCCCGAACCCACCGTTGAAACGGTGGGCTATTATCGGCTGTCCCTTCGGGACACGGGTGGTCGGTCGGGAATTTTGCCAATGGCCGTCAAGATCCCTCGGAGCAGCGCTTGAGGATTAGGCGGACAACCTGGGACATAAACGTCGACCGGGATGACTTTATCAACGCTGCCAACCGTGGCGTAGTTTTCACCGAAGATACCCCCGCTGCAGCCGCAAGCGCCGACCGCGACCACCAACCGTGGCTCAGGGGTAGCCTCGTACGTCTTGCGCAGCGCTAACTCCATATTGCGGGAAACCGGCCCGGTCACCAGGAGCATGTCGGCGTGCCGCGGCGAGGCCACGAAATGGATGCCAAACCGCTCGATATCGTAAACCGGGCTGTTGAGCCCCACGATCTCGACCTCGCAGCCATTGCACGAACCTGCGTCGACGTGCCGGATGTGCAAGGAACGCCTCAGGACCCGATGAATAGCCGACCGCAGTTCAGCGCAGGGAGCTTCCGTTTTTGGCCCTAAAGTAACCAGGGCGCCAACGTCGGGTGTCAGCTCCAGCAATCGGTTTTGCGTCCCGCCCGGATTCAACTCATACACTGCGGTTGTGATTAAATCCTGGCGCCGCCGCGCGGCCAACTCGCAGATGCGGGTCATCGTGATCGAGCTATCTGCCTCGGCGCAGAGTCCGCAGAAGGTGCATTTTCCCAGATCCAACGTCACGGTCCGTCGTCCCTGGCTCTCGGTAACCGCGAGCGCGCCGGTGGGACACGCTTCCGCCCCGGGCCGGGCGTCTTTCCAGTTTGCGAAATCCATTTGCGGCCTGCCGCGGCCGAAGCTCGAGCCCGGCGAATCCGGCCCCAGCGGAAAAGGCTTGGTGACAATCCCAGTGGCCAAACTCTTCCTTAAGATCTCGAACATAGTCAGCGGTCAACGCCGGAGTAGGACAAATTAAAGCTTTTGTTCACGACCGGAAAATCCGGGATGATGTTGCCCAGGATCGCTTCGCTCAGCGCCGGCCAATTCTGCAGCGATGGGTCTTTGATCTTGT
>JANXQE010000192.1 GCA_025356925.1 Limisphaerales bacterium
GGCGCGCTGTTGGACCAGGTCGGCCTGGCCGCGGCCACGGCCCATCGCGGGGTGCGCCACGTGCGAATTCCCACCACCACCCTGAGTCAGTGCGACTCGGGCGTGGGGGTTAAAAACGGGATCAACGCGTTCGGCAAAAAGAATTTTATTGGCACCTTTGCTCCTCCGTTCGCTGTCATTAACGATTTCCGGCTCCTGGCGACGCTCCCTAACCGCGAGAAGCGCGCTGGTTACGCCGAAGCCGTCAAGGTCGCTTGTATCCGAGATCGCGCGTTTTTCGAAGCTCTCGAGCGCGACGCGCCTTTGTTGCGCCGCTTTGATCCCGAGGCCATGCGCCGACTGGTCCGCCGCTGCGCGGAGTTGCACGTTGACCACATCGCCGGCAGCGGCGACCCCTTCGAGTTCGGCTCGGCTCGGCCGTTGGACTTTGGCCACTGGTCAGCTCATAAGATCGAGCAACTCTCCGAGTTCAGAATTGCCCACGGCGGGGCAGTGGCCATCGGCATTGCGTTGGACGTGACGTATTCGAAGCGAATGGGCTATCTTGAGCCTCAAAGCGCCGAGCGTATCCTGCGTTTGCTCGAGGAACTGGGGTTTGACTTATTCACCCCGGAGCTACTGCTGGCCGGCGGCCGCCATCAACTGTTGGTGCTCGCTGGCGTGGAGGAGTTCCGCGAGCACCTGGGGGGTGAGCTGACGCTGACCCTCCTGCGGGAAATCGGCGTGGGATTCGAGGTCCATGAACTAAACGTCACGCGAGTTGGCGAATCGATCATCGAGTTGCAGACGCGCCGCGCCGCTCGCCGCCTGTCGGAACTGCTGGCGTCGGTTTGAAACGCACCGTCGTCATCAATCTCGTCGGGCTCTCCGAGTCCCTGCTCGGCCCGGATACCCCGCGCCTCACCGCCTTCCGAGAGGCCGGCGGTCTGTGCCGCATCAAACCGGCTTTTCCCGCCGTCACCTGCACGGCGCAAGCGACTTACCTCACCGGTCTGCCGCCGGCGGGCCATGGCATCGTGGCTAACGGCTGGTTCAACCGCGAACTGGCCGAAGTCCATTTCTGGAAACAGTCCAACCGCCTGGTTCACGGCGAGAAGCTGTGGGAATCCTTGAAGAGACTCCAGCCGGGGTTCACCTGTGCCCAATTATTCTGGTGGTTTAACATGTACTCGACGGCGGATTGGTCGATCACTCCGCGACCCCTGTATCCTGCCGATGGCCGCAAGGTGTTCGACATTTACGCCTGGCCTTACTCGGTGCGCGCTGAGATCAAGCGCGATTTGGGCGAGTTCCCTTTTCCAGGCTTCTGGGGCCCGGCCGCAGGTGTGGACACGCCCCAAGGCCCCGCCGACGCCGTCTCGCGGTGGATTGCCGGGGCCGCTCGATGGATCGAGGACAGGTTTTCGCCCACCCTCAATCTCGTTTACCTGCCGCACTTGGACTATAACCTTCAGCGGTTCGGACCACATCACCCCGCCATTGCCAACGACCTTCGGCAGATCGATCTAATCTTCGGCGATGCGCTGGACTTTTTTCAAAGGCGGTCGGTCCAGGTGGTGGTGCTTTCGGAGTATGGGATCAGCGCCGTCCATTTTCCGATTCACCTGAATCGGTTATTCCGCCAGCAGGGGTGGCTCGCGATTAAGGAAGAGTTGGGCCGGGATTTGCTCGACTGCGGCGCCAGCAGAGTTTTCGCCATCGCCGACCACCAGATTGCTCAGGTTTATTGCCGGGACCCGGAACTCTTGACCGCCGTACGCATGTTGCTCGAAAAACAGCCGGGCGTCGATGAGGTGTTGGGCGCGGAAGAAAAACTCGCGCGCGGACTGGATCACCCGCGCGCTGGCGACTTGATTGTCATCGCGAACGAAGGCAGTTGGTTCACTTATTACTACTGGCAAGAGAATGCCCGTGCTCCTGATTTTGCCCGCACGGTGGATATCCACCGTAAACCCGGCTACGATCCGGTTGAGCTATTTCTGGATTCCTCCGTCCCCTTCATCAAAGCAAAGATCGCCTGGCGCTTGACTCAGAAGCGGCTCGGCCTGCGGATGCTGATGGATGTCATCCCGCTGGATGCACAGTTGGTCCGGGGTTCGCACGGTCGCTGCCCCGCCGACCCGCGGGAATGGCCGGTGTTGCTGAGTTCTCGACGAGAGCTCTTGTCAAAACCCGTGCTCGAAGCCGGTGAGGTTTTCGAGCTGCTTCAGAGCCATGTCCGGTGACCTCTAGCGGATTCCGGTGGTATTGGACCAAGGTGGCCGCATGCCCGCCTACTCGACCACCCGTTTTCCTTTTTTCCTCGAGTGGTACTGTTCCTTAATCCACGCGTAGGTCTCCCTTAAACCGTGGTCCAGCGTCGTGCTCGGCTCCCAACCCAGGACCTGCTTGATAAAGGTATTATCGCTGTTGCGTCCCGCCACGCCACGAGGAGCGGTTAAATCGTAACTCCGTTTTAGTTTGATGCCCGCGACCTTCTCCACTTTTGACACCAGGTCGTTGATGGAGACTAATTCACTGGAACCGAGGTTGATTGGCGTCGCCAGCAGTTTGTCGCAGTGCATGATGCGGTCGATGCCTTTCGTGCAATCATCGATGTACATAAAGCTGCGCGTTTGGTGACCATCTCCCCAGATCGAGATCGAGTGATCGCCTGAGTCAATCGCCTGGATGGCTTTCCGGCAGATTGCCGCCGGCGCCTTTTCACGGCCGCCATCCCAGGTGCCCCACGGCCCGTAGACATTATGAAATCGCGCAATCGTTGCCTTGAGACCGCGCTCCGCCCAGTATTCCTGACAAAACATTTCCGACACGAGCTTTTCCCAGCCGTAGCCCCGCTCCGCCATCGCCGGGTAGGCATCAGATTCCTTGAGTGCCGTGACCTTGGAATCCTGCTGCAGTTGGGTATTGTACGCGCACGCCGACGAGGAGAAGAAATAGCGACGGGCGCCAGCCCGGTAGGCCGACTCGATCATGTGAGTATTAATGAGAATGCTCCGAAGGCATTCGACCCGGAAACGCTCGATAAAACCCATCCCCCCCATATCAGCCGCCAGGTTATAGACCTCAACCGCGCCTTCGCACACACGCTTGCAGTTGGCCTCCTCGCTCAAATCCATCGTGAGGCATTCCACACCGGGCACTCGCTGGTACCATTCCGGGAGCGGTTTCTTATCCGCTCCACGAATCCGGGTGAAGCCTTTATCATGAAAGTAACGGACCAGCGCGCCGCCGATAAAACCGCCGGCTCCGCCAATCACAATCAGATCGTCCTTCCTGGGCTTGGGATCTTTTTCAATCAGTCGATTTTTTTCCATAAAGTCGTGCTTTTGTCATTGCGCCTCGGGGTGGGGCTCAAGTTGTGGCTTGCCACTCCGGGAGTCCACCTGGCGTCGGCGGGTGGTTAGAATGTCAACGATCCACGGTTTCGGATCCAGACTAAACAGCTCCTCCTCGGATTTCACCTCAAAATCGGACCCGGGGCTCCACCTCGTACACCCGTCGGGATCGGGAGGGCCGTTAGGTTCGCCGGGTGGACCAATCGGCTGACGAGTTTCAGGCCCTCGAGCAACTGGCGGTCCTCGCTGCCTTGAAACTCTTTGGCGGTCATGGCCCGCTCGGCTCCCGGCAAGAGCGGACTTGCCTCAGAGGGCAACGTCACCAGGAAATCCGGATGGACGCCCTTGTGCCAGAAGGACTCGCCTTTAGGCGTCAACCATTCCTCGACCGCCAAAAGCAGCGCAGAACCGTCCGCTAACCGAAACTCTTGGAGCACCGTGCCGGTGCCGAAGGTGGTCTGGCCAACGACATCGGCTCGGCGATTATCTTGGAGCGCGCCGGCGACAATCTCAGCCGCACTGGCCGAGCCTTCGTTCACTAGCAAAGCCATCGGCAGGCTGGTGGCCACCCCGCCCTTCTCCACGGGCACCGGCGAAACCTTGCCCGTCGCATCCTTTGTTTGGAGCACAACCCCGTCGGCCAGAAACTGGCTGGCTACGCCCACGGCTTCATCGAGCAAACCGCCCGGATTGTTGCGCAGATCCAGGATGACCCCGGTCAACCCTGCGTGTTGGATTTCGTCCAGGCAGGAGCGGAGGTCCTTCGTCACTCCATTGTCGAAGCTTGCCACGCGCAGATGGGCGATCGAGGTGCCCGGGAGTTTTTGCCACGTTACCTCGCGCAGCTTGATCGAGGCGCGCACCACCGCCACCTGCCGGGTGCGGCCGCTGTGGGGATCCTGGACAGTCAGCGTCACCTTCGTGCCCGTCCGGCCAGTGATTCGTCCGGCCACCCGGGCGAGCGGCCAGTCGGCAACGTCCTCGCCCGAAACTTTCAGAATGATGTCACCCGCGCGCAAGCCCGCGTGATCCGCTGGAGAACCATCGATGGGAGCCACGATCACCACATGAGGGCCTTTTATCTGAATCTCGACCCCGATGCCCTTGAACTCCCCCCGTTCCATATTCGCTAGATCTTTCACCATGGCTGGGGTCAAGAAGGTGCTATGCCCCGTATCGCCCAGAGCATCGACCATCCCACTGATTGCGCCATAGGTCAGTTCCTCGGATTGTAGCGAGGATCGATTGACGTATTGGCTCTGAATCGTGTTCCAGGCCTGTGTCATCAGCTTGAAATCCGGCTCCTTCTTTGCCGACGAGCAGCCCAGGGCCCCAAGCCAGCCCAGTGCCGTCCCACACACCAGGGCAAAAGTCACTCGCAACGTCGTTTGCCGTTCCGTTTTGGCGCAATCTTTCATCAGGTCCACTCTACCACGCTCCGGCATTTTCGCAGCCCTCGTCGCGTGGATCCAGGCGAAACACCCGTCCCGGCGGGTTTACATGTCCGGCGATCCATCGTATCCTGACCGCCCTGTGATAGTTGAGAATAAAACGCGCGTCGTCGTTGGCATGAGCGGTGGAGTGGATTCGTCCGCCACCGCTGCGCTCTTGCTCGAACAAGGCTACGACGTGGTGGGCATTACCTTAAAGCTTTGGCCGCAAGACTGTGTGTCGCGTGCCGAGGATAAGTGCTGCGGTCCGCAGGCTGTGACCGACGCCCGTGCGGTCTGCCATCAGCTGGGCATCCCTTATTACCTCATCGACGAGGCCGCGGAATTTCAGAAACACGTCATCCAGTACTTTGCCGATGAATATAAGTCGGGCCGCACACCCAATCCGTGCGTGATGTGCAATCAAAACCTCAAGTTCGGCCGCCTGATCGGCCGCGCCGACCAACTCGGCGCTCAGTATATCGCCACGGGCCACTTTGCGCGCGTCGAAAAGAGCGCTGATGGACTCCGAACCCTGCTCCGTCGTGGGCGCGACCTGCGCAAGGATCAAAGTTACTTCCTCTTTTCGCTGCGGCAGGACCAGTTGGCGCGCGCGATATTTCCACTGGGCGAAAAAAATAAGGCGGATACTCGAGAGGTCGCCCGCCACTGCCAGCTTAAGACCGCTGATAAAGAGGAGAGCATGGAGATTTGCTTCGTGCCGGACAAGGACTACGGAAAATTCCTGCAGCAGGCGCACCTGGTGGAAAAGCACCGGGGAGAAATCGTTGATCTCCACGGCCAGGTTCTGGGCCACCACGAAGGCATTGAGTTCTACACGATCGGTCAGCGCAAAGGTCTTGGCATCTCATCCGCCAAGCCTCTTTACGTGATCGAACTGGACCCAGCGACCAACCGGGTGGTTGTCGGCGACGACTCTGCCCTTGACCGCGAGGATTTTATCGCAGAGCGGTGCACCTGGATTGCCTTCGACAACCCTCCTGAATCCTTCGAAGCCACGGTAAAGATTCGTTACAACCACCCGGGCACGCCAGCGACGCTCACGTGCCTCCCCGGGGGCAAAGTCAAAGTCAAACTGCACATCCCCCAACGCGCCATCACTCCCGGACAGGCTGCCGTGTGCTACCAGGGTGACCTCGTCCTGGGCGGCGGCTGGATTGCGCGATAGCAAACAAGAGCCGCCAAGCGGCTTTCCCCCATACCCGATCTTTTTTTAGGATCATCCTCGTGCAACTTTTTCCCGGATCTACGAAGATCTTCGTTGACAACTACGAAGGATTTCGTATGATTGCCTTAGCTTATGAAAAAAAGCATTCCGCCCAAGCCGACCGATGCCGAGTTAGCCGTGCTCAGGGTGCTCTGGAACCGGGGGCGCAGCACGGTCCGGGAGGTCTGGGAGCAGCTCGGCGCGACGCAACAGACGGGATACACGACGGTGCTGAAGACCCTGCAAATCATGCTCGCAAAGGGTTTGGTGCAGCGGGATGAGGCGGATCGGTCCCATGTCTACCGGCCTGCGATCGGCCAGGAGCAGACCCAACGACAACTGGTTAGCCATCTTCTGGAGAGAGTGTTCGCCGGTTCGGCTCGGAAGTTGGTAATGCAGGCACTCTCGGTGAAAAAGGCTTCACCAGCCGAGCTGGCGGCCATCCGCGAACTCCTGGACGAAATGGAAGGAGGGAGGAGATGAACGTGATTGCGCTGATGATAGACCACCCTCTCGCGCATCGGTTGGGCTGGGCTTTGGTGCATTCGGTATGGGAGGGAGCGCTGGTTGGCGCCGTTTTCGTCGTCGTCCGCCTTGGGTTGCGTCGCCAGTCTGCCAACGTGCGGTACCTGGCTGCGTGCACGATGCTGGCAGTGCTCATCGGCGCGCCCGTTATCACCATGCTCTGCATCCCGGAGGCGTCTTTGTCCGCGTCCCGGGCAAGGGCCCAGGCTGGCCGACTGCTCCATAACGGGCCAACTGCTGAGCCACGCACGGCCGTTCACCCCTCCGGGGTTGCTGGCTCGACTCCTCTCTACCTGCGTCGCGGAACGGAACTGCTCGACCGAACACTTCCTTGGATGGTCCAGCTCTGGGCTGTCGGAGTGCTGGGGCTTTCCAGTCGCTGGTTGCATGGCAGCCGATGGATACGGCACGTCAAAACCATCGATATCGAACCCGTTGACCCTGCGTGGTTGTTGCGAGTGCAGGACTTGTGTGGGAGGCTCAACATCTCCCGACAGGTTCGGCTGCTGAAATCGGCTCTTGTCGAAGTGCCCATGGTCATCGGTTGGTTGCGGCCGGTGATTCTCATGCCGGCCAGTTCTCTTTCCGGCCTCACGCCGGAGCAATTGGAAGCGATTCTTGCCCACGAGTTGGCCCACGTGCGGCGATACGACAACCTGGTCAACTCGTTCCAAAACCTTGTCGAAACCCTCATGTTCTACCATCCGGCCGTCTGGTGGATTTCGAGGTGCGTTCGCGAAGAGCGTGAGCAGTGCTGCGACGATTTGGTGCTCAGCGTATGCGCGGATCGCACGACCTACGTGCGCGCGCTGGTGAGTCTGGAGGAAGCGCGAAGCTTCCCGCGTCTGGCCTTGGCGGCGACCGGCGGCTCCCTAATTCACCGGGTGCGTCGCCTCCTGGGAGTTTCGAATGAGGATCGCCCGCCTTCCGCGGTGGAATTCGGCGGGATAACGCTCGTGGCTATCGGCTGCGTGCTCATGGTAGCAGCCATCTGGCTTTTGAATTGCCCTGCCATTTATCAGGCGGCTGCTTTGATCCGAGTCAACCCAGCGCTCGCCCGCCAACCCGCAGCAACCGACGCCACGGGCTCAGCCGGCCTGTACTATCCTTACTTTCTTCAAACGGAATGTTTGGTCATCCGGTCACCCGCTGTGCTCGACGGCGTGATCCGGTCTCTCGGCCTCACAAATACCTGGAGCCGACGGCATAAGTCGGGTGACAAGTCCGCAGACGCCGAGGCGCTAATGTTGCTTAAGACACGGCTCAGCCTCCAGCCGGTTCCAAGCACGTCTGTGATCGAGATCCAAGCGTCAGATTCCGATCCCGCCGGAGCGGCGCGCATCGCGAACGCCGTGGCAGCCTCCTACAAGGAATATCGGCTCGACCAGCGCCGCAAATCCTTCCGTGATGCCCTCGATATGTTGGAGGGACGCTTTTCGGAGCAGAAAGAAGAGGTACGCAAAGCACAGGCGGCGGTAGATCATCTCCGAGTCGAACTCAGGGTCCCCGACGCGGTTGTGTCCGAGAACATGCCAATACTGGTGTCCGAGAACACGCCAACGGTAATCCTCTCTGCCGAGACAATTCGTCACATCGAAGGGCTGCGCATTGAAAGCCAGGCCGAGTATATAAAACAGAAAACGCTCGTGGATCGACTCGAGAAACTCGACCCAAAAGACCTTGCCGCAACGATGCCTACGATTGGCGTTCAGGATAATCAGTTAGCCCAATATCTGGAGTCGCTCGCCTTGGCTGACCAGAAGCTGATCGCTCTCGAAAAGGAATTGGGGCCCCAACACACCGAGGTTGTCAAAGCGAAAGCCCAACAGGAAGACCTGAGGGAAAAGGTTGCGGCTCAGACCAGTGGGATCCTGAGGGGACTCCAAGCGAAGGCAGCTGCGACAGGCGAGGGTCTTGCCTCATTGAGTAATGCTGTCGTAAACGCCCAAGACGCCGGTGTCGAGGCGTCCAGCAAGCGCCGGCCCTACTTCGCAGCCAAACGTGATCTGGAGGAGTTGGTGCGGTTCCGTCAGATCCTCCTGGAGCAAATCGCGATGGA
>JANXQE010000199.1 GCA_025356925.1 Limisphaerales bacterium
TCAAGCTCTTCGCTTTTCTGCTGTCACAGCTCAAATCGCAGCAACCGCAAGCCTACCCCGCGCTGATCACTGACGTCCGCAATTTCGGATTCTTTGTGGATGTGTCCGGCCTGGGCATGAGCGGTTTGGTGCCGCTCTCGGGTCTGAGCGACGATTTTTACCAGTTCGAGATGCGCACCGGCCAGTTGGTCGGTCGGCGGACTCGACGGATCTTCAAACTGGGCGACCGGGTTGAGGTGCAGGTGGCCAAGGTGGACACGTTCAAACGACAGGTCGATTACAAGCTGTCGGACCAGAGGCAACCGGTGTCGCCCGCTCGGAAGAACCCTCCCCGGCGGCCCGCCAGGCGCGACGACCGTTCTTGATTCGAATCAATAACCGTAATCCCACTCCCAATCGTAATCTTGATCTTAATCTTAATCTTAATCTTAATCTCTCAGTTGGGGCGATTAGGATTAGGACGGGATTAGCGGTCAGAGGCCGAGATGTTGGTTGCGGGGCGAACGCGGTTTCTCAATCAGTCAGCTCCAGCGCCCGCCAAAGATACCAGGCTGCGGTGGTGCGATGGGGTTTCCATCTTTCACCGAATTCAAGTAATTCCTTCGGTTCAGGCAATTGCTTCCAACCGTAGGTGAGGGCGAAGCCTTTGCGAACACCATAATCAGTGACGGGCAGCACATCCGGGCGGCCAAGGGTAAAAATCAGCAACATTTCGACCGTCCACGGGCCCACGCCCCGCAGCGAGGTCAGGCGCCCGAAGATTTCCTCATTGGTCATCCGGGCGATGGCGCTGGAGCTGGGAACCAGGCCGGCGAGTCTTTTGGCGGAGATGTCTTTGATGGCCGCGGTTTTAGCCCGTGACAGCCCGGCGCCGCGCAGCCGTGCCTCAGGAGTGGAGAGGAAATCGTCGGGCCTGGGAAACCGCGCACCGGGATAAAGCGCTCTGACCCGCGCCAGGATTGTGGCCGCGGCCGTGCCATTGAGTTGTTGGTAAACGACGGCCCGAACCAGCGATTCGAATGGGCTGCGGCCATGCCTCACGACCAGCTTGCACGGCCCCACCCGTTGAATCGGGTTTGCCAGCGTTTTGTCAGTCTTCCTCAGGTGTTGAATCGCTCGCTCGGTCATGGGAAAAGAAATCCCGCGGGTTCTCCATGAGTCACTAGCGCAGCGTTTTGACGGTTTCCACGCGAGTGATGAGCCACTCGTGGTCGATGATCTTAAAGCCGATCTCCAGTTCCTCAACCTCCGGAAGCTTTTCACCCGGCAGATTGGCCGTGGCGGTTAGATGGGCGCGCGCCGATTGCTGATCCGCTCCGCCGGTGACAATCACATCGAAGAACTCGACCTTCAGGGTATTCAACATCGAGCGGGCACCCATGGCGGCCCGCCGGATCTCCTCACGCCCGTTGAACGTCTGGAAAGGTCGCCCCGCCACATCGACGCTTATCTGGGCGTCGGTGGAAAAGAGGCTCGCGAGCTTCTCGGTCTTGGCCAGGATGGTCAGCGGACCTTCGTTGGCCACGATCGAAGCGGTTCGGGCGAGTTCCGAAAGCCGTTTATGGATGATTTGTTCGGGACTTGGAAAAAATAGGTGCCACGCCCAAAACCCGACCGCTCCCATGGCCCCCAGAAAGGCCAGCCGAACGAGCCAGACTTTCATAGCAGGATCTTGCCGACGATGCGATTTCGATCGGCGATGCCCTTGGTGTGTTGTTCGAAATCCATCGAACGGTTGTCGCCGACGACGTAGTATTCGTCGGTCCCGAGCCGTTCCGGTGCGTGCTCCCAATTGCAGCGCCGCCTGACGTACGGCTCGGCAAGACGCTCGCCATTGATTTCAACGTGTCCCTGATGGAACGCGATAATCTCGCCCGGCAAGCCAACGATCCGCTTGCATAACATGATGCTCCGGCCGCTGTACCGAATCGCCACCACGTCCCCGCGCAGGG
>JANXQE010000224.1 GCA_025356925.1 Limisphaerales bacterium
CCAAATAGGATCATCTTCGATAGTGCTTCGGTTTTGACCGATTTGATCCACCGCTCGCAATGGGCGTTCAAATTGGGACTGCGGGGCGGGAGCATCGATCCCGGCGTCGTGGGCAAGACGCGGGAGAACGCCCTTTTCCTCTCTACGGCGGCACAATGGAACAATACGCAAGTTGCACCGGTATACCAGTGGTTTGCGACGAAGTTACAGTTCATGAATCTAAGCCCAGAGGGCGCTCAATTGTCGCACGAGGTCACCGCACAGATGGTGAACCGTTCCGGGGATGTGCGCAGGTTCATTGCCGGCGTATTACGATCTGCGGATCTGGGTTTGACCGACGTCGAAGCCACAATGCAGTCACCGGACGCGGACGTGGAGAAATTCTTCGGGGTGATGCGGAACTTTGTGCGCGAGGCAGGCGCTCCGCCAAACCTGTTCCCCGAAAGATTCTGGCAGATCACCTTCCAGCACGCCGGGCGAGGTGGACAGAGTTTTCCGATCAACTGGACAGATGAATCCGGAGGGACGCGTCGTTTCTTCACCGTGCTCGGCCCATGGCTGGCGGCCGTTCAGAACGGACAAGTGCTCTGCGTCGATGAATTGGAAACGAGTTTACATCCGTCACTCGCAGCGGAATTGTTGAGGTTGCTGTTCAAGCTTACCGGATCGAATTCACGGTCACAGCTGTTGTTCACCACGCACAATCCTTTGCTGCTCGATATGACTTTATTGCGCCGCGATCAAATATGGTTTGCGGATAAGAACCAGGAAGGTGAGTCATTCCTGTATCCGTTGACTGATTACAAGCCGCGCGCTGATGAATCGTTGGTACGAGGGTATTTGTCCGGTCGTTACGGCGCGGTGCCGTTTATTCCGAGTGGACTCGTGGAGGCTGAACCCGCCAAGCCAAAGGAACTGGCACATGGCGGCTAAACCCGGGCCGCTTCGGCCCCATGAGGAAAGACAGAGCTACGCAAGGCGGATTCCAAAACAGCCGCCGCCCGGCGAGCCTGCGCTTGGAGATTCGTTTCTCATCGTTACCGAGGGTGAGGTCACAGAAAAATTGTATTTTGAGTCCGTTCGCGCCGCTCTTCAGCTCAATCCCGTCACCGTGAGAGTTGTCCACCCCGGCTGCACTGATGCCGAAGGTCTGGTTCGGGCTGCAATAGACATGTATGATTTGGACAATCGGGGAAATCGGGTGGCGAAGGGGACTAGGGGAAATCGCGATGTGGAGATTTACGACCACGTTTGGGTATTGTTCGACACGGATATTCCGGCGCGTCAGGGACAGCTTGGCCCGGCTTTGGAGTTGGCCAAAAAGCACAATATCCACGTCGGCCATTCAACCCCTTGTGTCGAGCTTTGGTTGCTGCTGCATTTTCGCGATCGCCCAGGCCCACTTCTAGATAGCGCTGAGGCGGAGCGAGCACTCGGCGAGGCTTGGGGAAAGAAATACGAAAAAGCTAAAGAACTCTTTCCTAAGCTTTGGGAGGCGCTTAAAGGCAACATTCCGGCGGCCATCGTGCGAGGAGGACAGGTTCGCGAGTATCACGAAAACGCCGTAACTGAGTTCCCTGCGAATCCTTCGACAGAGCTGGATCTACTTGTGCGCGCCCTTGAGGCCTCGGTGCAGCCACAACTTCGAATAATACGCTGAGCATCGACCGGCAATGAGCAATCCGCCAAAGTTAAAATCAGCGAGCGGCGCAGGGTTTTCCTTTGAAGATAAAGTTGCCTGTACGGCCAAATAATTCAGCCGAGAGGGCGTTAAAGCTTGAGAGTCTGGGGTTTAAACGATTCTCTGCTAACCATGAATGCACAGCTCCAGTTCTTCGAAAAGTCGCCTGATCCCGGGTTCGATCGAATAATTTGGCCATACAGGTTAGAGTCTTTTGTGGTAATGATCCAACGCAAGATTATTTAAAGATAGTTTGTCCGCTTCCAGCTTCGGCGGGGATAATTCATAAATGACCGGCACGACTGACATGGAACTGGTGCGGGAATTCGCCCGGAATAGTTCCGAGGCGGCCTTCACCGAGCTGGCGCGGCGGCATCTCAACCTCGTCTATTCCGTGGCGTTGCGTTACACCGGGCCGGGCGGCGACGCGGCGGACATCGCGCAGGCTGTCTTCATCATTCTCGCCCGCAAGGCCGGCCGGCTGAACCACCGCACCGTGCTCACGGGCTGGCTGTATGAAACCACGCGGTTCACCGCAGCCCGCTGGCAGCGCACTGCCGCCCGCCGCCACGCCCGCGAACAAGAGGCCTATATGCAATCCCTGGACACCGAGTCAGCCGCCGCCTGGCAGCAGCTCGCCCCGCACTTGGAAGCCGCGATGTCGCAACTGGCGGAACGCGACCGCACGCTGCTGGCGCTGCGCTTTTACGAAAACAAAACCGCGCTGGAAACGGCGGCGTTGCTCGGTATCGGGGAAGAGGCGGCGCAGAAGCGCGTGAGCCGCGCCTTGGAGAAACTGCGGACATTTGTCGGGAAGCGCGGCATTGCCCTGACCGCTGCCGCGATTGCCGGAGCCGTCTCTACAAATTCCGTGCAAGCCGCGCCCGTGGCGCTGGCGAAAACCATTTCCGCCGTGGCGCTGGCCAAAGGCGCGGCGGCTTCCACCTCAACCTTAACCCTCGTGAAAGGAGCATTGAAAATTATGGCATGGACAAAAGCAAAAGCAGTAATCGTCGCGAGCGCAATTGTGCTGCTCGCGGCGGGAACAACAACTGTAACGGTGAAAGAAATTCAAAAGCACAAGTTGAGCGATGCTTGGCGAGTTAGATTTTTCAATCCCACATTGCTCGAACAAGCTCCGCCACAAGTAAAAATTCTGCCTTCAAAATTTCCACCCGGTGGTGTTGGCTGCGTTTATGGTGCTTGGTTGGGAATAGGGCAATCAGTTGCAACCATCATTGCAGACGCTTATCTGCCCGGTGCACATCGGACAAAGTGTTTAACTGAATTGCCAGTTGGCAATTATGATTTTATTGCCAAGCTTCCAGAAGGCTCAAGGCCGCAAGATGTATCAATTGCTCTGCAAAAGGAAATCAGAAGGAAATTCGGCTTGGTTGGGCATCTGAAAATGCAGAATACAGACGTTCTGCTCCTTACCGTGAAAACTTCCAACGCCAATGGTTTAACAATTCATGATTCTCAAACTCCTGGCAGCCACTTCGAGGCTGGCGAGTTTGGCAAATTTTCACTTGCAAATCGCCCACTTCACGAATTGACCGATTATCTTGCAGGTGATTTTCAAGTTCCCATCGTCAACGGAACTGGCATCGAAAGCAATATTGACGCAACCCTCAATTGGAATCGGAAAGATTGGGAACACCCAAATCTTGACGGTTTGAAACAAGCATTGGCTGACCAACTCGGCCTTGAACTTGTTCCCACCAACATGCCCATCGAAATGCTCGTGGTGGAAAAGGTGAAATAGCGGTTCACCGCCAGCGCCCCGAAAAACAATAGTTTCAAAAAGTTTGTCGGTTTTTGCCTTTGGCGGGCGTTTATGCGTGAATGTCGGACATGCACGACCACGAATTGCTGCGTGACTACGCCCGCACCGCTTCCGAACCGGCGTTTGCGGCGCTGGTGGAGCGATACGTCGCGCTGGTCTATTCCGCCGCGCTCCGGCAGGTGCGCGACGCGCAGCACGCCGAGGACATCACACAAGCCGTGTTTATCGTGCTCGCGCGCAAGACCGCCAGCCTGCCGGCCAACACTGTGCTTTCCGGCTGGCAACTGAAATTTTCTCGAAGTGATAGTATCGGTGCATCGATTGCCCAGCTAGCCGATCTTCTCGCAATAAAGCCCTGGGCGCTTTTCCAGGTGCTCCTGGCGGTCGTCGCCGCTGCGGTCGGAAATGCTGTGAAGCTGCGGACTCCACT
>JANXQE010000236.1 GCA_025356925.1 Limisphaerales bacterium
GCTCTGGATCCCCTGGCCACCGCCCGGATCGAGGATTTGATCCTTGAACTGAAAAGGGATTACACCATCATCATTGTCACTCATAATATGCAACAGGCGGCACGCATCTCCGATGAGACGGCCTTTTTTTACCTGGGCGAGCTGATCGAATTTGGCGCCACCTCCAAATTGTTCACCAACCCAGCCAAGAAACAAACCGAGGATTACGTCACCGGACGCTTCGGTTAAACTCTCAGCTATGGTGCATCTCGAACAGGAATTGTCCGCCCTCAAGGACCGGTTGCTCACGATGGCCAGCCATGCCGAGGCCGCCGTAAAGCAGGCCATCGATGCGATCGCTAACCGGGATTACGATCTGGCGATGCGGGTGCGCGCCGGGGATGCCGTGATCGACCGGTTCGAGGTGGAGGTTGACGAGATGGCCATCCGGCTGCTGGCCAAAGCCCCGCTGGCCGGCGACCTGCGGTTCATCGCGGTGACCATGAAAATCTCCCAAAACCTCGAGCGCGTCGGCGATGAAGCGACGAAGATTGCCAAGCGCGCCCGCGATCTCAGCCAGGAACCGCCTCTGAAACTCGTGGTGGTCATCCCGCAATTGGCCGACCTTGCTCTGAAAATGCTGCGCATCGCCCTGGACGCCTTTGTCAACCGGGACACCGGCGCCGCTCGCGCACTCATCCCGCAGGACAAGCAGGTCGACGCGTTGAACAAGGAAATCCACCGGCAGCTCGCCACCCAGATGATCGAAGACCCCGCGACCATCGCTCGTAGCTTGAATCTGATGGTCGTGGCCAAGAGCCTCGAGCGCATCGCTGACCATGCCAAGAATGTCGCCGAGGAGGTCGTGTATCTCTGCGAAGCTGAGGATATTCGCCACTCGGGCAAGTCCCAGGCGGCGCTGGTGTCGGACCAGGGCAACCTAGCAAGCTGAAGCGCCGGCCGTCTGAAGCGAACTGCGCATGTCCGAACCGCACAGCAACCTCGAGCGCCTCAAATCGGAAGGCGACCTGAATCTATCGCCGCATCGGGTAGCCTGGTCGAAAGCCAATCATTCCCCTGCGACGAAGCAGGCTCTCGACGACGATTCTCGATATTTCCTCCACCAGTCGCTTTCCACACCGTGCCTGAACGTCCTTGCCTCCGCCCGCGGCGCATGGATTGAGGATCTCGAAGGCCGGCGCTATCTCGATTTCCATGGCAACAACGTCCATCAGGTCGGGTTCGCCCACCCGCGCGTCGTTGCCGCCATCAAACAGCAACTCGATGAGCTGAGTTTCTGCACGCGGCGCTATACCTGCCAACCCGCGATCCAATTGGCCGCCCGTCTCGCGGCCCTGGCTCCCGGCGATTTGAACCGGGTCCTGTTCGCGCCGGGCGGCACCAGCGCCATCGGCATGGCACTCAAACTCGCGCGAGTAGCCACCGGCCGATTCAAGTTCGTCTCGATGTGGGAATCGTTCCATGGCGCGTCGCTCGACGCCATTTCGGTGGGAGGAGAAGCCGCCTTTCGCCAGGGCATCGGCCCTCTGCTGCCCGGATGCGAGCACGTTCCGCCGCCGGATAACCGCCATTGTCCGTTTAAATGCGGGCACGCGTGCAACCTGGCCTGCGCGGATTACGTGGAGTACGTCCTGGAGAGGGAAGGGGACGTCGCCGCAGTGATCGCTGAGACCATTAGGTGCACACCCTTTATTCCGCCGCCCGATTATTGGAAACGCATTCGCGCCGCCTGCGACAAACATGGCGCCTTGCTGATCCTGGATGAGATCCCGATTGGCCTGGGCCGCACCGGACGCCTGTTTGCCTTTGAACACTATGGCATCGTTCCTGACATCGTTGTCCTGGGGAAAGGCTTGGGCGGAGGAATATTTCCGCTGGCCGCGATGATCGCTCGCGAGAGCTTAAATGTGGCCGGCGACAAAGCCCTGGGCCACTACACCCACGAAAAAAACCCTGTAGCGTGCGCTGCGGGACTGGCCACGCTGGCGGTCATCGAAGAGGAAAAACTGGTCGAACGGGCGAGCGTTCTCGGCAACCGCGCCCTAAAGCGCCTCCGCGAGGCCGCCGCCCGGCTTCACATTATCGGCGACGTGCGCGGTCTTGGCTTGTTGCTCGGTGTGGAACTGCTCCGCAACGCCAAGACGCTCGAACGCGCAACCGACGAGGCCGAGCGGGTGATGTACTTGGCGTTGGAACGTGGGCTCAACTTCAAGATCACCATGGGCAATATCCTCACCCTCACACCCGCCTTGACGATTACCCAAGCCGAACTGGATCAGGCAATCGACATTTTGGACCGGTGTATAGGCGAAGTTTGTCCGGCCTCCGTGCTTTAGCCGGCAGGGCTCTCCGGAAGGCCGGGTTCCACTCGGCCCCGATATCAGGCACTCGCAAGGCTTGTCGTTCCGGGGTAGGACTGCGGCGCTGCGTCCTGTGAGGTGTCAACAGAACGTAACCTCCTCTCCCCACGCCTGTAACATTGCCGCGCCACCTTCATCCGGCGTATGAAGAGAGTCCTGATACTCACCGCGAGCTTCGGCGACGGTCATAACGCAGCGGCTCGGAATTTGTGCGATGCTCTGGAATCGCTCTCCAGCGAGGCAAAAGTCGAGGTCCTGGATCTCTTCCAAAGCAGCTATGGTTCATTCAACACCATGGCGCGAAAGGCTTACAGCGGCCTAGTGCGCTTTGCCCCCGCGCTGTGGGGCGGCATTTATTCGTTGCTGGATAAACCAAGGCTGGCGGATGGTTCATATTTCAAGCTCGGGCGGCTGCAGCGTGCCCTCGGGCACCTCCTCCAGGAAACTCAGCCTGACGTGGTCGTCTCCACCTACCCCGTCTATGCTGCGGTGATTCGAGACCTTTACCGCGATCACGCCGAGCGACCGTTCCGCCTAATCACCGTCATCACCGACAGCATCACCGTCAATTCGGCCTGGCTCCAAGCTACAAGTGACATCTATTGTGTTCCCAATGAAGCGACCGCGGCTGTCCTGCGAAGCCGAGCAGTGCCTGCCGAACAGATCAGAACTCTCGGTTTCCCGGTCAGTCCATTGTTCTGTCAAATGCCCGAGCCAGCGCCGACTGATCCCGGCGAGGACGGGCCTTATCGAATCCTTTACCTGATCAACACCGGCAAAAAAAAGCTCGGCAAGGTGCTGAAAAAACTAATGGAACGGGAAGCAAATCATCTGACGATCGCCGTAGGCCGGAACGCGTATCTCAAAGCAGCCCTCACCGAAAAGCTGAAACGCTACGGCAGCAGAGCGCAGGTGCTGGGCTGGACCAATCAGATGCCGCAACTGATGATGACGCATCACCTGCTGATCGGCAAAGCGGGCGGGGCCGTGGTGCAGGAAGCAATCGCCGCGCGCTGCCCGATGATCGCCAACCAGGTCATCCCGGGCCAGGAAGAAGGCAACGCCCGGTTGCTCCTCGACAACGACGTGGGTGCGGTGGCCGCCAGACCGCGCGAGGTGCTCGAATGGGTCAAGCAGGCTTTCAAACGCGATGCCAGGCTCTGGCGGCGGTGGCGCGAAAATCTCCAAAGGATCAGCCGTCCGGACGCCGCTCTGCAAATCGCCCAAATGTTGCTGGACGAGTGTGAGTCCGGCGATAAAGGCGCCGGGCCACCGGTTCAGATCTCCACCACACCATCGCTCACAACTTCGTCCGCGGCGGCCGCCTCGCCGTTAACCCCAACCCGCCAGTTGCTGTGCGATTTTCACATCCATACGAACTATTCCGACGGCAAATTATCCGTCAGTGAAGTGGTAGACTTTTATGGCCGCCGGGATTTCGATTGCATCTGCATTACCGATCACCTCGCGGACTCCCGGCGGCTGATCGGCAAGCTGGGAAAACTGAGCAGGTTGACCCTCAGCCCAAACCAGCTTGGTGAGTACTTTGATGTCATCGACCGCGAACGCCGCCGGGCCTGGCGCAAGTACAGCATGCTCGTGATGACCGGGCTGGAGTTCAACAAGGATGGCCTGACCAGAAAGTCCTCCGCCCATCTGCTCGGCGTCGATCTGAACATCCCGATAATTGATTGCCTGGACTTGCCGGAGACCATCGCGCAAATCCACGCTCAAGGCGGCTTGGCCGTCGCTTCCCATCCCCACATCATGAAGAGCGAGTGGGGTAAAAATACTCTGTACCTCTGGCAGAACCAGGAGCGCTTCGTTCCCTTGATCGATGCGTGGGAAATCGCCAATCGCAACAATATGTTCAACCCGGTCAGCGCCAAGCGCCTGCCGTACCTCGCCAATAGTGACTTCCACAAGCCCAAGCACATTTATTCCTGGAAGACCCTTGTGAGCTGTGAAAAAAGCGAGGCGGCGATCAAGGATTGCATTCGGAAGAACGAACGCATCGCCATTACCCTCTACCGCGAGAATCAATCATCCATGCAGTTCCTGACACCCGAGCCGATCGCTGATGTCACGGATTCTACGGTCCTCTGCCAGGACTTACAGCGAGTCCGTCCCCTGTTCCCGGCGGCGTAGGGACTCGGGACACGGTAGGGGCCTGGGGCTCGGTCCCCGTACTAAGCCAAGCCGCTCTGAGCGGCGATCTGTCGAATCCCCTCGCAAGTGACCGGCTTCATCACACAACCCTCAGCGCCCTGGCGCATGGTCTCGGTCGTGATTACTTCATAATCCGACCCCGTCAGAATCGTCACCGGGATCATTCGGGTCCGCTCATCGGCTTTGATGCGCTGAAGGACTTGCAGACCGTTCACTTTAGGCAGGTACAGGTCGAGCAGGATCCGCGTCGGCATCACGCTCAGGTCCCTGCCCGTGTGAACTCCGGTGCCAAATAAATAATCCAAGGCTTCGCCGCCATCGTGCGCCACGATGACATCCGCGGGCACATCGCTTTGGTGGAAGCTTCGCAACCCCAACAATTCATCATCGGGATCGTCCTCCACGAGCAGAACAAGCTCTCGACGGGTTCATTCCTAATCCCAAGCTGAGACTGCTGGATCAGGTTTCGTCTTAGTATGGATCGTATGGAGGCGCTGCGTCGCCTCAAACAAGCCGAAGCACTCGGCCCAGAACCTGCCCCAGGCGCGCGGCTGCGGCGGCGCTCTGTTTTTGCAATCGAAGCAGCGCTGGGATTTTCCGCGGCGATGTAACCAGGTGGACCACAAGTTTGCCTGGATCAATTCGTTGATCAGGGGTCATGAGTTGGTTGAAATCCAGAGGCAAATCCTCAGCGGCGGTGTCCAGAATCACTCGCACGGTCGCGGCTGGGATTTTGTGTTCCCGGCACAAGATATGAATGAAGTGCGACTCCATCTCGACGGCGGCGGCGCCCGTTTCGTCGTGCAAGGCCCGTTTTTGAATGGCGGTTGTGACCACCTGTTCTGCGCAGTGAAAGCGCACCGGGCGCGCGCCAGCGGCGCGCAGTCCCGCATCCAGGTGGGTGGCTTCATCCGCGAGAAACACCACTGTCCCGGTGGCCAGGTCGGGGCTGAGTCCGCCAGCAAATCCAGCAGTGATCACTCGCTCCGGCCGGCTCTCGGCCAGCGCGGCGCCAACCGCCTGCTCGGCATTGCGCCGTCCCATCCCGGTCAGCAAGACCCCAATCTCGGGATGTCCGCGAGCGAGTTGCCGAAAAAAGCGCGCCTCTTCTTTGACAGCGAAGCAAACCAGGGTCGCGGGTGTGTTGGTCATGGCTGGAACGATCGCTCGATTCGTAGAATTTCAGAACCAGGCTCGCGGTTACTTAATCCCCGCCAGCCGTTCTCGCCAGATCTGAAAGAGCACCACGGTCGCCTTAACGTCGCGCAGGCAGTACTCAGCGATGTCACGAAATCGCCCTTCGGCGAGCAGCGAATTGACATCCCGTCCGGTTACCCCGTGGCTCTTGGGCGATTCAATCCCAAAAGCTTTGCAATAAAAGTCGAGGTTGAACCGGCGAGCCGCCCCTTCACGGCCACTGACGCCGTAAAAGCTCAATTGTTCCGCCAGGTCGCAATGCGGCTCGGTTTGATACCGATAGCCCAGCCAATCTTTGCGGGAGATGGACACGTTGAGCACGGCGGACCGTAGATAGAGGAAGGGCACGTCGAACCCGCGTCCGTTAAATGTGACGATGTGCTCGTAATGTTTGGCAACATCCCAAAAAGCGGTGAGTAGTTCGATCTCATCCATGCAGGGCACAAACTCGACCGGACCGGCTTCGCTCAGGTCGTCTTCGTAATCCTCAGCGGTGAAGAGGACCTGACCGCGGGAGGTATCGGCGTTAAGCATGGCGATGCAGGCCACCTGAGCGGTAAACGGCCAGAGATTGAACTGCTGTTGGATCTCGGCATGGCGGGCAAGTCGCCCAGCCTCGTCATTAAGCTTCTGGCAGTCGCGGAACAGGTACTCCTGCTGGGCTTCATCGAAATGGTCGACCGGGAGCCCGGAGGTTTCAATATCGAATATCAGTTTGGCCATGGCGGTTCACCTTGCCTGCGCAGGGTCAACCGCGTACCCCAACTCGCGGAAGCGCTGCAGTTTGTAGAGCAGCGCGCGCCGGCTGATGCCAAGCGCTTTCGCGGTTTCGGTCCGATTAAACGCGTGCTTGCGCAGGGTTTGAAAAATGGCCTGGCGCTCGATCTCACCAAGCCGTTCTGGATCGACATGGTCCGGGGAGGCTTCGGCTGTGTCAGCGGCCGCCCGCACCCGGGCTGGCAGGTGGTCGGGCAGGACCAACTCACCGCGGCACAGCAGCACGGCTCGTTCCATCGCATTGCGCAACTCTCGAACATTTCCGGGCCAGGCATACCGCCTCAGGCCGGCCGCCACGGCCGGCGAGAATCGGGCTCGCCCCTGGCTGAATTCGGCTACAAAGGCGCTGGCCAACGGAAGAATATCTTCGGATCGTTCGCGCAACGGCGGGATGTTCATTTCCACCACGTTGAGCCGATAAAAGAGGTCTTCGCGAAACAACCCCGCTTTGACCTGGTCTTCCAGGATGCGGTTGGTGGCGGCCAAAATGCGGGCATTAGTTTGGAGTTCCTTGTTGGAGCCCACCCGGGTGAAACGGCCGTCCTGGGTGACCCGGAGAAGCTTGGCTTGGAGCGGCGGGGACATATCGGCGATCTCGTCCAAAAAAATCGTGCCTGTGTTCGCTTGCTCGAATCGCCCAATCCGCTGCGCCACCGCCCCGGTAAACGCGCCCTTTTCGTGGCCAAACAACTCGGCTTCCAACAGGGTCTCCGGAATGGCAGCGCAGTTGACTTTGACCAGCGGACCACCCGCGCGGCTGCTCCAGGCGTGAATCACGTCCGCCAGCACCTCCTTGCCAACGCCGCTCTCGCCGGTGACAAGCACGCGGCTGTCTGAAGGCGCAATCAAGGAGGCGTCGTGGAACACCGCCTTCATGAGCGGGCTGTGGGCTACTATATGGGCCGGCAATTGCCGATCCGCGCTGAACTTGACCGGGCTTGCCCCGCCAACGCCTGTAACCTGCTGCACGATGGCCAGCAGCTCATCCAGATCGATCGGTTTGGGAAGGTAATTGACCGCCCCATCGCGCATCGCTCCCACCGCTTCGCGGATATCCGCATAGGCGGTCACGAGCAACACCGGCAACATCGCGTGCTCCTGGCGCGCCCGCCGCAAGGTCTCCAACCCCGATATTCCGGGCATTCGCACGTCCGAAATCATCAAGTCAAAAGGCTCCGCGCGCAGTGCCACTAACGCGCGATCGCCTGACTCGATCGCCACCGTCTCGAAGGCCTGGCTCTTCAAGAACGACTCCAGCAGGCTGCGCTGGCCGGGATCATCATCGACGATGAGAATCCGCGGCGCGCGCGCTCGGTTCGTACGGGGTTCGATCAACATGCGCGAACAGTCCTGGCAGTCGGACTTTGCCGGGAGTGTAATGATTTCGCGCCTGCAAGGAAGGCCCAAAACCATCAGCGCGGCTCAAGGCAGGCGGGCTCGCGTCGCTTTCTCCATAACGAGTTCGGCCTCGACTCCGCCTGACCGATTTTCCAGCGCGGGAGCCTCCTCGGGCGTCGAGCTCGGATCCGTGCGAGCGATCCTGGATTCTTCCATGCCATCGGCCAAGCTGGAACAGGAGGCGCAAATATTGGGGTTTCTGGACAAAGCATTGCCTCGCTCGGTTATGGGCTCACCACAACAAACGCAAATGCCAGGTTTCATAAAATCAGAGACAAACGGTTAAAGTTGAGCAGCCAACAGCCCAGGCAAAGAAGCGAAACTAAAGAAGTCGCTGTTTCCGGCCCCTCAGCCGCGCACGGCCCCTTATGAACACTTCACCCTCCCACCGCCCTTACAAAAGCATCGGAGGCTCGTTCCGTCAAGGGGCTTCCGGCAGCGTGCGATGGCTAACGGCGCATCTCGACCCTGCCCCCCAAAGTAGCGCAGGTTTTCCCGCCCAATGCCACTAGGATTTGGATTTGTCTCGCTGGCGCTTAAGCCTCACAGCGGGACCGGTTTGCGCAGGGTTTCGGGCGCGATATTCCCGCAGCAAAGCCCCACCACGCTCTGGAAAGAGCTGGTGGTGTCGCTGCTCGACGGCACCGCCGTCCGCCTCCCACGGCCCCGCGGACCTTCGGCCACGCCGCCGAGCAAGGTTTCATCCACTTCCACGTTGCCGCCCAACCGATCACGTCCCGGCCGGACCATCGCCCGCCTGAGTTTATGCAGACAGGTCCAGGCGGTCAGATAACCTCCTAAGCCCAGCACCCGCTGCAATCCCAAGGCGCTCGCACCATTTTTCTGACTCGTCACATACCACATGGCTCTGAACCAAAGTCGCAAGGGTTTGTGGGTATCCTGAAAAACGGTTCCCGCTGTGACTGAGGTTTGATAGCGGCAACCAGCACAAATCAACCGGTCTCGCTTGGTCGGCCATCCTACTTGGCTTGGCACCGGGGACAAACGAAACCGCCAGGCCAACGAAGTCGGAACAAGTATTCGCGACCGGCTGCTTCGGTTGAGAATCGAGACTCGAAATCCAAGATGTGGGTTGGAAAGTCCTCAGCCATGCCGTACTACGACAGGCTGTGGCAGCTGGCTTCAGTTGAATACCCAGG
>JANXQE010000245.1 GCA_025356925.1 Limisphaerales bacterium
GTTTACGCCCGTGGTCTCACGGGCGAGGCCCGGTTGTTTCCTGGTTTTCCTGCTGATGTTTGCTTTCGAGCCAGAGGTGCGAGCTGCTATCCATTACGTTCGGGCAGGGGCGACGGGTGCGGCTACGGGGACCAGTTGGACCGACGCTTACGCCGATATCCCAACGTCTTTAGTCCGCGGTGACACTTATTACATCGCGACGGGATCTTACGCACCCCACACGTTTAATGCACCTCTAAGTGCCACGAGTGTGATAAGCGTCCTCAAGGCCACGGTCGCAGACCATGGGACTGCCTCGGGTTGGGCTGATAGCTACGCGACCGGTCAAGTTCACTTCGCTTATCCAGTGCAGGTATTTACGGGCTTCTGGCTTTTCGACGGACGGGGTGGTTCGGGAGGCGACATGTCCAGCTATGGCTTTGTCGTCGATAAGCCGTTAGACTGCTCCGCCTCTGCGCAGCACTATATCACTATTGGGTCTGGACCCGGGGTGCTGGACACCGTGGAGTTCAGGTACTTCGCAGTCCAATGTTGCGACTCAAGCTTTGATGTCGAGAAGCAGGTGTTTAGCTCACAGACTCAGGTTGACGGCAGGAATTGGACGTTCAGTCACTGCTACTCGGAGAATGCACAGAATTTTGTATTCCTGGTGGGTGCCAGCAACGCGATCACGGAATACTGCTACATCACGAACGCGTTCAGCAGCGCCGCCCATCATGGGGAGAGTTGGGACTTCCAATACAATGCCGCAACGGGGAATCCGTGCCGCAGCCTTGTCGTGCGATTCTGCATTGCGACCGACGGGACTGGGACTGGCACGATGATAGCAAATGACCCGGGGATCGAAGTGCTTTCAGTGAACGGGCTGCTCGTGTACGGCAACATCTTCCGCAATAATTCCGGCGGAAATGGGGTGATCGCCTCCACGACGGCAGCTGCTTTAGCTAATGTCCGGATCTTCAATAATAGTTTTATAGCGGGTAGCAATCCTTGGATTGGTGCTGCTATGGCGGGATCTTCCACAGCGGTCAAGAGCAGCTGCACGAACAATGTTGCGACAAACAATTTGGTTTATGGCCGATCGGCAGCCATTGGTGACTACGGGACATCCTCTTGGGTGCATGATTACAATTTTTACGTCAATTCGACCAGCATTCCATCTGAGGCGCACGGATTTACGGCTTCCTCGAACCCTTTTGTAAATGTTAGCTCAATGAATTTTCATCTCATCAGTCCCACACCCGGAGGATTTTCATTGGCAGTTGCCTACAACACTGACTTGGACGGGAACGTTCGCGGTGCGGACGGAATATGGGACATCGGAGCATATGAGTATAGTTCGGCTGTGACGGCAACCCCTTTGATCTCGCTCGCCACCGGCAGCTTAAATTTCGGTTCGGTTGCGGCAGGCACAACGGCGGCCCTTAGCGTAACGGTTTCAAACGCGGGCGGCGGGACGTTGTCTGGAACCGCGAGCGTGTCGGCGCCATTCAACATTGTCTCTGGGGGCAGTTACAGCCTCGGCCCGAACCAGGGCCAGACGCTCACGGTTCGTTATTCGCCTATCGTGGCGGCCAACGACAGCCAAACGCTGGTATTTACGGGCGGAGGCGGCGCCACAGCGGCGCTGTCCGGGAGCTCGACGAATCCCGCGCCGTTGGTGTCGGCTATCTCACAGAACGCGACTGACGTGGATCCGAGCCAACCTGGAATGCAGATTTTTACAGGATCGGTCGTGCAAAATTCAGGGTCGGCCACCGACCCGAACGGGCTGCCGCTGAGTTGGCAGTGGGTTTACACCGTGAATGGCGGAGCGGAAGTAGTAGTGCAAAGCGGTACGGGCAATGTTGCTAGTGTCTCCTTCAGCTATGACGCTAGTACTGCGGGCAACATTTACGTCTGGAAGTTGCGGGTGAGCGATGGCTTGGCCACCGCCGAATCCGACCTAACCTTAGGGGTTGAGATGGCACCTCCGCCGATCGGGAGTCTGGCTTTCTCCGCCGCCTCCGGGGTTATGGCGGCTCCTTTTGCAGTTGCCAACGGCGTGTTGTCCCAAACGGTGACGACGGGGGTCACCAACGGCGGCCAAGCGGTCTATGCTTTCACCATCACCAATGCCGGAAGTTACGTGATTCAGGCCTCGATTAATGCGCCGAGCCTGACACAGAACTCGGTTTATGTGAATATTGATTCCCTGCCGCAGGACGAGACAATGGCATGGGACATCCTGCCTGTGACTTCGGGCTTTGAGCAGCGGTTCGTGGGCTGGCGGGGTAACGGAACGCCCGACGCTGACCAATTTGTTCCGAAGTTCTTCGATTTGACGACAGGCCCACACCAATTGTTTATCGTGGGGCGGGAGGCAAATACCCAACTCGCAACGATCTCGTTGAACCGGCTGCCTTCCCCACCGCAGAACCTCCGCGTAATTTCGGCTGGGCCATAAAGCTACTTTTCGGAAGCCAGAAGCTCCACTATTGGGGGTTGTTCCCAAGTGGGTTCCTTTGATCCCACTCCAACTTCTTTCATAGATTATTGTAACCTCCTAATATGTCAGCACTTCGGAGCATCAGCTATTTCCTCGGCGCGGTCATTCTGTCGAAGGTGGTAGGGTTTGCGCAGTCATTTCTCGTCGCGCGTGCTCTGGGCCCGACTAGCTTCGGCGTTTGGATAACTCTTGGACTGATCGCATCTTACAGTCCGATCA
>JANXQE010000271.1 GCA_025356925.1 Limisphaerales bacterium
GGCGCGCTCTCGCAGCTTGTTCCTGGGCGCTCGGACCAAATAGAGCCGGTTGCCACTTCTCTGGTCTCCCGATTGTTTGGGCCCGTAAAGATAGACGTATCCTGCGAGCGGACCAGGCACCGCAGTGTAATCCTTGCCGAAGGTAAGAAAGTTCGCAGGTTGAAAATTCCCGGCGCCCCTGGCAAAACGCCATTGAGCCTTGGTCCAGTTAGCTCCTTTATCGGTAGACCAGGCCAATGCGTGGCTCACTTGAGGCCAGGTCCCGTCTTGCAGGTTGATCGTGGCGTACAAAACGCCATCGATAGAAGCAATTCCAGCAGTTTTGCCTTTCCTGGGGAAGGAGGCCGGGTGCTCCGGATGTTTTCCGCCATTCACATTAAAACCGCGCCACTGTTCCGGTCCGCCTTCGATGCGGGCAAAGCCCATGGCCACGCGCCCGTCAGAATCGGAGCCGCCGAACCCGCCACCGTCGCCCCAGGCGGCATAAAGGTGATCATCTGGTCCCCACGCCACTGGCCATAGATCACTGCCCGGTGCCGCAGTGGTATAGGTCCCCCAGTGCCAGGCCAGGCTCTCGACCACTGGGCTGTGAGGGTAGGGAGCCTCGGGCAAGGAGGAGGATGCGGGGTGGAAGAGCATCTGGTTGATGAAGGGCGCCTGCTCGGGGCGCAGCTTGCCGTCCTCGCCAACGCAGCCATTCGGGTTCTGCCCCGTCAGGCAACCCCACGCCCACCAGTCGCCGCCGACGGGCTGGTTGCTGCCCGAGAACGCAGGCCCGCCAGTGGCTTTCCCATTCATGTAGTCCAGCAGAGTCTCTCCCCATGCTTTGCTCGCGGTGGAAGCCATCGAGGCGCCCATCTCGCCAATCCAGACCGGCGCAACGTTTTCAGTGATGAGCCAGCCCCACATCTTGTTCATCCGGTCGATGTAGCCGGGGCCCGACTCCGGCCCCTGATAGCCGCCGATCTCCTTCGGGTATTCGTGCACCGAGTAAACCAGCTTCGCAGGTTTGCTGAGGAGGATCGGAAGGTTCCGGACGGCGGAAAGGTCACCCTCATAGGCGCCCGTTTTGTAGTTGATGACTGCCTCGCAGATGATGAGCGCCTCGGAGTTTACCGCCAAGATCGCGTTGCCGACGGCCTCATACATCGCATGGATGTCGGTCGGTCCGCCGCCTCCCCAGACCGCCGGAGTTGCTGTGTGGGCGCAGGGCTCGTTGCGGATGTCGAAACCGATCACGGTGGCGTTGCTGGCCCAGTGCCTCGCGAATCTTACCCAGTCCTCCTGGAACTTCGCCGCATTGACAGTACCTTTGTTGCCCGTGCCGTCGGTCCCGTCCGTCCCCGGGCCAGTGTCGAACCACAGGCCATTCCTTTGCTGGGCGGCGTTTTCCCAATCGGCGGGCGTAGCTTCGTTATTGTGGTTGTCGAAGACCACCTTCAAGCCCCCGTTCTTGCAGGCGGCGACGAACGCATCGAGCTGCGCCATCGCGCCAGGATCGTCGAGTGTTCGGTCGATCCAGTCGACGCGCACGCAGTTAAATCCCATCGCCCGCATCTCGGCGACGTGGCCGTCAATGCCCTTGAACGGCCCTTCCAATTGCAGCCGACCGCCGATCACGTTCATTCCGGTCAGTCCAACGCTGGCGATGCGCACGGGTGTCCCTGTCCCGAGAGAGTCAACGATCTGGCTGCCGCGAGCGCTCAGGAAGCCGGCGGGGAGCAGGGCGCCGCTGGAATCTGGCGCTGAGAGCGAGACGCTCGGAGGGCTGGCGGTAGCGACGCTGACCAGGATCAGGAAGAGTTTATCAGCGTACTGTAGATGGCCCGAGCAGCGCCTCGGGGCACCGTTCATCGTGCGGGCCTCGTCCCGTATCTCGCTTGCCAGGCGGCATCCGATGCCCCGCTTGGGGTCGGCGCCATTACAGGCGCAGCTTGAGCTTGGACCGTTGCTTCAACCACTACGTTGGTGTTAATCGTAGCCCTGAAGTTACCGGCCACCACACTTTGGTCGGCGTCGGGCAATGCTAGAAAGATCTTCCCCGGCAAAGCACCGGCAGCGACCTGGCCCAGTTCCAAGCGCATGGCATACCCACTGGTAAAGGACTTGAATTGCGGCGCGTATTTCGGATTGGTTTTCCAACGTTTTGTCACCTGTGGGACACCCGCGCCCGCCATTTCTTGAGAGATGTTCAGGGTCTGGCCGCCGAGTTTTTCACCCGGTTTCAGATGGAGGTAAACGAGAACCTCCCGGTCCGGCGAGACGGCCTGACCCTGTAACAGGCGAAGGACCTGTGCGGTCCCTACGGGATCGACCCGGGCGGTCTCGGGAACGAAGTTGGTGCCAGAGATCGCGCCGTTGGCTCGACCACTTGGAATCCTGGCTTTGGTGAGATCCAAAGTCCAGACCGCCGGGATTAGCGGTTCGGCATCGGCTGGGTTAGCTGAGGCGGCGGTGCCATCGTTCCCGCCGGGGAGTGGAATCTCCTGGCCCACACCCGAGCGTCGCTGCCTGGGGCCGCTGGCCCGGCCATCCGCCGGTGGCCGGTTCGGATCGGTCGCCTCCAGAACTCCGTTAAGCTTCGCGATATGGCTTACCTCGCCTCCGTCGGCACTCTTGGCGGCCTCTTTGCTGGCCGTATTAACCTTATCCTGCATGCCGCTGAGCCAGGGGTAGCCGAAATAGGCGCCGGCACCCAGGACGATGAGGACGGCAGCGACGGTTGCGAATTTCGCCAGTGGGCTCTTCTTTTTCGGCGGGGGCACCGTCAGGTTGCGGATCGGAATCGTGCGCTGCGGTGCGCCGGCGGCAGGGCCAGCGGCGTGACCGGCGTTAATTGCGAGCCGCGGCTCGGCCGCAGCGGGCGGTTTAGGCGTGAGCGAGGCGGCAGCCGGCGCGCCGGGCGATGCTGGCCCCGCGACTGGAGCCGGCACCGCCAGCGGGTTCTTGCAACTGGGACATTCCAGTTGGTGGCCACCCCAAAGCTCGTCACACGTGATGTGTTGAGCGCAGTGGGGACAGGCGAATTTGATGTCAGCCATAATCGTAAGCGTTACCGACGATCCTGGTCGCCGCCCTCCGAACCAGTAAGTGAGCGACGTCAGTTAGTGCAATGTACAGCATCGGATCCGAACCTAGTCAAGCCAAAGCTCAAGAATACATTCTTGACCCCAAGCCGAAAAATGAATTTTATCGCGTGTGCGTGAGTCTCAAGATTCACCAGACATGTTTTGGCAATCGAATAAATTCATGAAAACCATCGATCTCGCTCTATCAGGCGGCCTTTTGTGCACGGGCATCATCACGGGGATACTGGCCATCGCTTCGCCGGCCCACGCCGCGACGCCGAAAAAGGTTTTGGTCGTCACCACCACCACTGGCTTTAGACACAGCTCAATTCCCACCGCGGAGAAAATCCTGGCGCTACTCGGCCAGGAGAGCGGCGCTTTCACCGTCGAGTACGCGCGGGTGGAACCGAACGACCCGCAATTCAAGGGGTCGGACGGCAAACCTGACAAAGACAAGGTCGAGGAAGCCATCAAGACGGTTCTGGCCGAGAAAATGAGCCCCGCCGCCCTCAAGACCTATGACGCAGTGATCTTTGCCAACACCACGGGCGACCTGCCGTTGCCTGACAAAGAAGCTTTTATAGAGTGGGTCAAGTCCGGCGGGGGGTTTGTCGGTATGCATGCTGCCGGCGACACGTTCCATCACTTCGCACCTTACCTTGATATGGTTGGCGCCGAGTTCAAAAAACATGAGGCTCAGGTCGAGGTCGATCCCATCAACCAAGACTCGCAGTGCCCGGCGTGCCGCCACCTGCCTGAGAACTGGAAAGTATTCGACGAAATCTATCAGTTCCAAAACTTCGATCGAACCAAGGTGCATGGGCTCCTCACGCTGGATAAACACCCCAATAACAAGACCCCCGGCGACTACCCGATTTCGTGGTGCAAACAATATGGCAAAGGCCGGGTATTTTATACCTCATTAGGTCATCGTGAGGATGTATGGGATCCGAACGCTCCGGATCGCAAGAATCCCAAAGAGGTGGCCGAGGCGTACCAGAAGCATATTCTGGAAGGCATTAAATGGGCGGTTGGCTTGGAGAAATGGAATGTCAAACCGCAGAAATCACAGGAATAGCTTAGCGAGGCGAGTTGAGCCAACTGCCCGTCGGCGCACGGTGGCTTGATCTGGTCAATGTTTCTGAACAGAATGCAGATCCGCCTCTGGGCAGGTCGCGGATGAATCAATCGACAGATATGAACGAGAACGAAAGCAATGGGCTGGACTTTAACCGGCGTGATTTTCTCAAGAATGGTTCGGTGGCTACCTTGATGACGATGCTGGGCGGCGTCGAATTACTTGCTCAGACCAACGCTGCGGCTGGACCTGAAGCCAAGGCAGCCGGACCGAAGTTGAAGGTGGCGGTGATTGGCGTGGGCACCTGGGGCAGAGAGATTCTTAACACGCTGGCGCTCGTGCCGCAGGCAGAGGTTGCGGCAGTTTGCGATACCTACCCGGCTTCAGTTCGACGCGCCGCCTCGTTAGCGCCGGGAGCCGCCCAGACCGACAACTACAAAACCATCCTGGACAACAAGGACATCAAGGCGGTGATCGTGGCGACTCCGACCTACCAGCACAAGGACATCGCGTTGGCAGCCTTGAAAGCAGGCAAGCACGTCTACTGCGAAGCCCCGCTGGCCTCCACGATCGATGACGCCCGATCCATCGCCGCCGCCGCCAAAGGCGCAAAACAAGTCGTCTTCCAGACCGGGCTGCAACTCCGGGCTGACCCTCAACGGTATTTCCTGGTGCCCTTCATCCGCTCGGGGGCCATTGGCACCTCTTTGAGCGCGCGCGCCCAGTTCCACAAAAAGCAGAGCTGGCGCGCCACTTCGCCGAAGCCGGAACGCGAAAAAGAGCTCAACTGGAGGCTGAGCAAAGAGACCTCCACCGGTTTGGTCGGGGAGTTGGGCAGCCACGCGATCGACCAGGCGGCCTGGTTTCTCAATGCCCAACCCGTCGCGGTGACCGGGTTCGGAACGATCGCCTTGTGGAAAGACGGTCGTGATGTCCCGGACACCGTGCAGGCGGTGCTCGAATATCCCGGCGGGATCACCATGACCTACGACGCAACCCTGGCGAACTCGTTCGACGGTGACTATGCCATGTTCTACGGCACCGACGCGGCGGTCATGCTGCGCGAGAACAAAGCGTGGTTGTTCAAGGAAGTCGATTCACCGCTGCTCGGTTGGGAGGTCTATGCCAGCAAGGAGACCTTCTACAAAGAGACCGGCATCGTCCTTAAAGCGAATGCCAGTAAATCCGTCCCGGCTAATGCCGCCGCTCAAGCGCAGGAATCTCCCTTTAGCAACACTCCACTGTTTTATGCTCTCCAGATCTTCATGAAGAACGGGATAGATATGAGCGCGGCAGTAGAGGATGCCATTGCGTTGTTAGGCCCTGACGATGCCGATGGGATCGCGGCACAAGCGGCCAAGGCAACCCACCGGCCAGCGGCCGGGTACCTCGAGGGGTTCCATACCGCTGTCACAACCATTAAAGCCAACGAAGCCATCCTGGGCGCCCAACGAATCGTCCTCAAGCCCGATTGGTACGAATTGGGTTAAGGGCTCAAGCGTCCAACCAACAGCTAATCTGAGGCGTTAACACTAAAGAACAAGCACATGAGAATACGAACATTAATCGCCGGGAACCTCGCCCTTTTGCTGCTCGCCGCCCTGTCCGCACAGGCCGCCGATCAGATGACGAAATACTACGCCAAATCCGGCAGCAAAATGCGGATCGAAGGCACCTCGAACATCCACGACTGGCAGGTCGAAGGAACCTTGATCGGCGGCTTCTTCGAAGTCGGGCCGAACTTTCCCTCCGAACCGGGCCAGCCGGCTACAGTTGGAAAAATCGATGCTCATGCCGAACCGTTTATCATGGTCCGCTCCCTCAAGAGCGTCGAAAAAGACGGCAAACCCTACAGCGACCGCATGGACGAAGTGATGTACGAGCACCTTAAAGCGTCGGAAAGCCCGAAGATCGCATATCATCTAACGGACCTGACCCTCAAAGAGAGCGCCAAGAGCAAGGACGCGCCGTACCTGTTCGATGCCAAAGGTGAGTTGGTGGTCGCTGGAATCACCAATCACATCTCCATGCCCGTCAGTGTTGTGTTGCTCGGAGATAAAAAGCTCAAAGTTTCCGGCTCGACCACCGTCAAGATGAGCGACTTCAAAATTGAGCCCCCCGCCCCAAAGATCGCTCTCGGGATGATCAAGACCGGCGACGAAGTGAAATTGATTTTTGACTGGATGGTCGCCCAGCGACCCCCTCCAGCCGCAGCGGCGAAATAATTCGCTCGGCACCCCCGACGGAGCGAAGGGCCAGCCTCCCGCGCAAGCAGGATCTGGCCCTTTTCGCGTTTGTCTGACTTTGGGCGTATCTACCCAGAGAGGGGGGCTATACTCCCGATTGGGCGGGTCGTCTTTCCACGCGCGGTGGCTGCGGAATGATGCGTCGGCAGCCGATCTCCGTTAAGCCCCGTTCATGCCAGATTGGGAAAGCGGTGTTGCCGCAACGTGTAAGTAGCTGAGTATCAGAACACGGCGATCCCGTGACGCCTGCCTGGCCGGTCGCCTGGAAATGGCACGAGTCGCATGGCACGACCGAGCCTGGTCCGGTTCAGTGGGCTCCTTGACTTTCATCAACGTGGCGCGCATGGTTTGTGCTGTCAATTACGCACGCGGATAGTAGCCCAAAAGCCTTTGTTGTATGCGAAAAGTTAAGAGTGTTGTGTGGTGCGCGTGCCTTGTTTTAGTCTCTGCACTAACCGGCTACTCGCAAATCAATCCCCTGCCGACCGTCACCATCCAGGCAACCGATCCATTAGCTACCTGGTCGGGAGATCCAGGCACCTTTACCGTTTTCCGAGATGGACCGACCAACCAGACCTTGAACGTGTTTTACCTCATCGGCGGCAGCGCGTCCAACGGGGTGGATTATGCCCTGATCGGTCATTGGGCCATGATCCCGGCAGGCATGCGCTCCAACACCATCACGATTAGCCCGCTCAACAACGGCCAAACCAACATCGACACGGTGGTTTTGAAGCTCTCGCCTTCGGTGCTGGGCATCGCTCAGAACTATCTGATCGGGGCTCCCTCCTCCGCGATTGTTTATATCACTCCTGCCGGTGTCACCAATATTCCTCCGAACGCGAAGATCTTTGCCCCCACGAACGGAGCGGTCTTTTCCACGCCAACGGATGTGTCGTTGGCGGCGTTTGCTGGCGATCCGGATGGCTATGTTGCCAGCGTGGAATTCTTCGCCGGCGACAAAAGCCTTGGGGTGGTCTCTAACGGCGCCATTGTCGATCCTCCCTTCCCGGACGGCGCAGGCCCGGGCAGCAGGGCGTTTTTCCTGACGTGGAGCAATCCGGCTCCTGGTAATTACGTCCTGACGGCCAAGGCCACCGATGACGGCGGCGCGACCACCACGTCCGATCCTGTTATGATCCTGGTTTCCAAAGGACCACCTCCGCCGCCGACCAATTACCCACCGCTCGTGAGGATCGCCAGTCCGCCGAATGGCGCGGTTTTTCGGGCCCCGGTCACCCTGCCCATGTATGCGTACGCCGCCGACCGAGAGGGCTCGGTCACCTCAGTCGAATTCTTCGCTGGAACCAACAGCCTCGGGTTGGGACGCGGCTTGTGCGTGGGGCCCCTGCCGGGTGGTCCATGGGGGACAGCCAGTTGCCCGACAAATTTCTTTGCGCTGCTCTGGAGCAACGCGCCTCCCGGAGTCTATGCGCTGACCGCACTGGCGACCGACAATGCTGGCGCCTCCGCAACCTCGGGGCCAGTAAACGTCACGATCCTTTCCTCGCCGCCGCCGCCCACGAATCGTCCACCAATTGTAAGCCTGGTGGCTTCCGATCCCCTGGCGATTGAAGGCACCAACTGCTGGCCCTGGCTTGGCCTGGCAGGGGGTGTGCCGACGTGGAACGAGTGGAATGGATCGACCGCAATCTGGCGCTTCTTCACCAATTGCGGCCCAAAAAATGCCACCTTCACGGTGCACCGTTATGGCGACACTAACGCGGACCTTACCGTGGCTTACAGTGTCGGGGGCAGCGCGACCAACGGCGTCGATTACGTGCCGTTGGCTAACTCGGTCGTCATTCCGGCTGGTCAACGCCAGGCCGAAATCACCGTCGTCCCGCTCGACGATGGGCCACCGGACATGAGCAGCACCGTCGTGCTCAAGCTCGCCGGCTCCACGAATTATGTCCTCGGCTACCCGCAGAAGGCCGCGGCGCTCATCCTGGACAGCCAATGGCCGCGGCCTTACAGCGGGCTATTATCAGATCGCAGTTTCCACCTGGGCGCACCCGGACCGGACGGAGCATGGTTTCATGTCGAGTATTCGACCAACCTGCTGAATTGGACCTCGATCTGCACCAACCAGGTGGTGAACGGATCGATCGATTTCATCGATGCCGACGCGGCCAGCGACCAATCGCGATTCTACCGCACGGTGCCGGAAACCAGTCCACCCCCGTACTGACCAGCGCGGGTCATTTATGATTCAAGGTGATGCCCGGCCAATCATCCGTTCGGAACGGAACCGCGGGCAACCCAGCCTGGTTAAATAGATCGCAGACGGGATTGATATCCCACGCATACCGTACCGCCACGGGTTGCTCCACGCCGGGCGCTGACACGAGGACCTGTTTTCCGTCGATCACGGCGTTGGCCCAAACAAACTTGTGATCTTCTCCCGCCACGGCGAAACCCTTCAGCCCGCCACCTTTGGCCACCAAGCCGCCGCCGACATGATCGAAGTTGAGTCGAATGGAGTGGCCTTCTGTTTTCATCGACTTGTACCAAGGTCCGGAAAACTCGACTTTCTTGCCATAGGTTTGGGCCAGAGCGCAGAGGGCCAGGCGGCGCCCGACCT
>JANXQE010000311.1 GCA_025356925.1 Limisphaerales bacterium
CGGCGCGCCCGCCCGATGTGGTTCTGCCGCGGTCCCGGATTCTTGGCGAGCATTGATAGCGAACTTGTTGCTCCAACGAGCAGCACCGGAATCGCGCCGCTTAAGTCTGTCCGATGCCGCAACTGCTCTGCTGCGGGACTATATGCGTGAAATTGGGCAGCAACGCGAATCAGGGCGCCTGGTCAGGTTGGCTCCGGTCTTGGTTGGGAAAAAAGCCCTCATCCTGAAAGTCACCACAGGCGAGGAAACCGACGAAGTTTCCGATGCAATTACGTTCACCGCGATCGAGTTAACCCGCCGAACCATACGGGACACCAACCTCGCCGCCAATCAATGTGTCAGCGCCGAACAGTCCAGCAGTCGCGTGGCCAATCGTGCACGGGTTCTGCGAATAGTCAGGTCTAACTGCCAGATTTCGGAACGGGATCTGCAACGCAGTGCGAATCTCAAAATCGACGCGGTCCGAGCCATTGTGGAGGAGTTAGTTCACATGGGCCAAGTGCGCTATGCCGGTGCCGGTCTGATTGAGGGCAGGGACCCGCAAGCGGAGCGGAAGTGAAAATTTCGAGAGGATGCGACATTGAAAGCCAGCGAAATTCAAGAGTTGACCTTGGTACTTCGAGCCGATGAGCCGTATTTTGTGAAGCTCACTGCCCATGGTTCAACGAGACACTCTCCATCCCTAGCCGAGCGGCTGCAGGCCACCATGTCGAATTATCAATTGGGTTGGGACATCGCCCGGTGCTTCGCTGAGGCCAAGTTGCCTTTGCCGGATTTTCCTTGGCCTACCCCAGTACTGAGGGCTTACCGCTTCTGTTCAGAAGCACGGTACTGCGATGAGACCCTGAGTCGAGCTTACGAGTTGCAACAACCGGAGTGGTGGCAGGAGCGAGATCTGGTCCGGGCACTTTTACTGAGCAAGGATTCCACCGACCAGAGCATTGCCGAGGCAGTAAACTTTCCCCCAGAGGTGATTGCCGACTTTGAAGCGCTGTGGTGGAACGTTCGCGACCGCAGAGGCGAGTTGCTTTACCGGGCACAGCTGCGAGCCGGCAAACACAGCGAGCAGGCCCGCAAGCTGATGCGTGTAGCTTGCCTAACCAATAATAGCGATCTGATTTTGATCGCAGCCGAGCGTCCAACGGCATTGTCGGATAAGCGACTGGCCCAACTGATCGAGCGGTTGTTAGTCATCGAGGCTGGGTTAGGCCAGGAGTTAGGCTTTATGAGTAAAAAGGAAAACCCGGCGTTGGCCCTGCTCGAACAGCACCTGGTTAGTTCCCAGGAACCGGCGGAGTACCTCGATCCTGCGACGCGCATCAGTTTGGATAAATCGATGCAGAAGGTGGTCCAACAAATGGCGCAAGAACACATGCAAGAGATTATCGAGGCCTCGACCTTGGCGCTTGAGACGAGCAAGGAGGCGGAGGCAATGTCAAAGGGACTGCATACCGCCGGCTCGACCAATCCGTAGATATCACAAGATTTCTGATATGACTCGTGGTCAAATCGAAGAACTGGATCGATGTTTCCCCAAGCCCAATCCGTACACCCGGTGGCTCAACCGGGAGCAAGAGCGTAATTGCAAATCAGGTCGGTTGCTACCAGCCAGAGGACTATCTCTCTTTGCGCCAGCGCTAGGCTGGCAAGTGGCCAAAAGCTTCGCCGACGAGGGCCAATCCCTGCCCCCAGGCATTTCACCAGCGCCTTGGCTGCGGGCTAACCAATATCTACTCAATCACGGTCCAGCGGATCTGCCCGTGGCTCTGGCCCACATGCTCAGCTTGCCCGCCAGCAGGCCACAATCGGTGCTGCTGCAGGCTTTAATGCTTTGCGATGGCGCTGCCTGCGAGGACCTCGCGGCGCTATGTGGTTATGACGTTGAGGTAATCCAGTGCTATGACGCGCTTTTCTGGAACGTATTGGAGCGCAAGGAGGAGCGGGACTACATCGATCGCATTTACCCGCACGGTAGTCCAGCCGCGTCCCGTGATGGCTCACCAATCGATCTCCTGGCGCTGGCGCATAAATCGCGACGTATTGATGTGGTCCTGACCGTCGCGGAATTTGCCCATCCAGCGGGCGAGCCGACTTCGTTGGCCGAGCAATATCAAAAGATACAACACAATTGTCTGGTTGCTGCACTGCACGGGCTGGCTCTCGGTGCGGCCAGCGAAGCCGAAAACCCGGCTCTGAAACCCGCTTTAAAGATTATTAGCAAGAACCCAAACCAGGCGATGTCGAGCCAAAAGGAACAGCAGACTGCAAACCCCGGGGACGCCATCCTGTTGGCTTACCAAAGACATCTAAACCCAACCAAGGGCGACAACTCTGCCTCGGAGTACAACTTTGCCCCAGTTGTCGGCGTTACTGATTCAATTCCGAATTACGGAATAAGAACATGACAACATGACAT
>JANXQE010000314.1 GCA_025356925.1 Limisphaerales bacterium
GCCTGCGCAGACCGCAAGCTTCAACAGCCACTGAAGCCAAGTTGAAAAGGGCAACGCGAGCTGGGATGCAGTCAAGCCCATCGCTTTTTCTTCTCCGAGCGAAATACAACCCGCGAGCAGGCTGCTGACCGGCGCATACAGGCAGGTCAGGATATCAAATAAGTAGGTAATGTTTTCCCTCGGACGAAGCCATTGCAGCAAAACCACGCACATCCAGCAGAGCGTAAATGCGGCTGCCAGTTGGGCGATCGGCTTTTGGAGGCGCAGCTCCTTTCGGACAAAGTTTACCACCCGGCTTGAGGGGCGACATATTAGAAAACGAAGCCATGGCAGCCTCCATACAGTTGCGACGGAGGCAGGTACCTCATCGCCAAAACCGGTAGTTCTCACTTCCAAACGGACAAATTTCCTCCAACCAAGCCACAGGAACACCCCTGCGTAGACCAACCCAGCCACCCCAAGCGCCGCAAGAGTCGTAGGATCCTGGAAAAGCTGCTCGTAGCCTCTCAATTTAGACCATACCAGAGCCACGCCCAGAGCCGACAGAAACTGGCTCGCAATCGTGAAGACCAAGCCGCCGAGAATCGAGCCCGCGACCAGGGTCCAGTAGCCAGCGGAGCACGCAGTGGCGAGCAGGAAGACGCCGGCCATGAGGATTTCTTCGCTCTTGAACGCGGCTCGCACGCCCGCCCACAGCTGTTCCCCAGGGTAACCACTCGAAATAGCCGCAAGCAGACCGAAGACGACCAAGCCGGCCGACGGGAGAGCGGTCGCAACGAGAAGCATTTTTCCACTCCACAAGCGGTTGCGGCTGAGCGGTTGAGTGAGGAGCAGTGGCAAGGTGCGCTCCTGCAGTTCCTGGCCGAAGGCTATCGTGGAGACTAACGCCAGGCCGCCGAGAAATCCGTACCCTACGACCCCGGCCAACAAGCCCTCGAGCCCTTCCCCATCAACCAGCGGTCGCAACGCAATCAAGCTGCCCGCAACCACCGCTCCGATCCAAGGCAGCAGCAAGGGGTGGAGTTCTTTGACGAGCTGCGGATGCCTCTGCGTGAAGGTCATTTGAGTGTTGCGACGAAAACCTCTTCCAACGTCAACGCCTCTGAAGTGAGCGACTCGGGCGAGAGGCCGCGTAATCGTTCCACAATCTCCGGTCCGCCGCCGTTCGCGATCAATTCCAATTCCCGGCCATTGCGTCGCACATGCAGGGCTCCTGGGAAAACTGTGTCCGGCGGCGCCCCGGTGAACCGAGCGCGAATCTTCTGATACCGATTGCGCGCCTGGTCTGCATCGAGTGCGAGGATGTCCCGCCCGCGATCCATGATGGTGAATTGGTCGATCAAGCCTTCGAACTCACTGATTAAGTGAGTTGAAACGAGGATGGTGCGTTTTCCAGGACCACCTTCCTGATACGCGCCGATCACGGTCTCGATGAATTCGCGGCGCACGATCGGATCCAGCCCGGAGGTCGGTTCATCCAGCAAGAGCAAATCCGGCTCAGGACAGATCGCCGCGACCAGCGCAACCTGGGTTCTTTGGCCCTTTGACAGAGCGGCAGTTCGCTGGCCCGGGTCGAGTCGAAACCGATCGAGCAATCCACGTTCTGTGTCACGGTTCCAGCGATCTCGAAACGAGGCAAGATAATCGAGGGTTTCGCGCACTGTCATCCAGGGATAAAAAGCGACGTGGTCAGGAACATACGCCAGCCGACGTTTGACCTCGACTTCATGCGTCGAGGGATCCAGGCCAAAAAGCCGGACCGTTCCGCCGCGCGGCCGCAACAGGTTCAGGACGCATTTCATGGTGGTGGTCTTCCCGGCTCCGTTGCGTCCGAACAATCCATAACAACGCCCGGGCTGGACGGTGAGGTTAAGCCCGTGAACCGCTTCGGCACGACCGTAGGTGTAGACCAGATCTTTTATTTCGATGGCAGGGGTGGAGTCACTCATGGTGATTTCGGTGTTTCGTTCGAGCGCTGGCGTTCGTCCATTACCGCCAGGCGCTCGCGGACCAGGTTCAAGAACTCAGATGGAGGCACCTGGAGGTGATGTGCCTGAACGATGACCTGGTCGATTTCCTCAGTTAACAGTTTTCGTCGCACTTCCTTCTTCAGGGGCGAGTTGTTCGGTTTGATGAAGCAGCCCTTGCCGGGGATGGATTCGATAATCCCCTGGCTTTCCAGTTCGGTGTAGGCCTTGGCGATGGTATTGCGATTGACTCGCAACTCCTCGGCCAGGGGCCGGATCGAGGGGATGGCCTCGCCACTCTGAATGGCGCCGGAAGCGGCCGCGGTCTTGATCTGGTCCACGACCTGGAGATAGACCGGCATGCCGGATTTAAAATTGATTTGAAGGAGCATCGTTGCGCCTGCTGTCATAGGACAATAGGACAATCCGGTGGCGCTGTCAACAGGGAAAATAGAAGCAGATGGAGCCTGGCCCACGAACAATTTTGAGTGCGGATGGGCGCTCGTGCAGGCTTGTGAATAAGTTTGTTAATAAGGTGTGAGTATCTTTGTGTTGTGATTTGGGGCAGTTTGGTGAGAAATGGTGATAATTGGTGAATCGTGGGGACCATGGCGAAACCGGTGCAAACCAAAACAAAGGCTAATGATAACGGAACCGTTCCTTATCTTGGCCAACACCTGCGCGGGGTGGACCGCGGCCGGGTGATTCTCCCGGTTGAATGGCGCGGCGAGAGTGCTCCCAAAGATTTCAAGGTGATGGTCTGGCCCGTCACCACGCGCGATTATCTGCTGGTTCTGCCGCCGGCCCGTTGGGAGATGATTCAGCGAAATCTCGAAGGCCTTTCGTTAGCCGACGAGCAAGCTGCCATGGTCGAGCGGCTGATCAGTTCAAGCACCTCTCTTGGGTCCGTGGATCGGTATGGCCGGCTTGGCCTGCCCGAGGAAGAGGCGAAGAAACTTGGGATTGAAAAGGAAGCCATGCTTGTGGGCCGGTTGAACAAGTTTGAAGTTTGGAGCCCGTCTCGCTTTGCCGAGGCCTTGGCGCGGCCCACAGACCAACTGATAGCCGATGCTCTGAAGTCTATAAAACTATGAGCTTGGATCGATTATTTCTTCTGGCGGACGGGTTGCTCTCTGGTTGCGCCAACGACAAACCCTTTCGGTTCGCGCGTTCGACAGTCCCGATTTTCCTTGTTCCCGTAAAGCCGCTCGATAAACGGCCCGTCCGGCCGACACTCGATGCTGGTCTGCTGAATGACTGTCCGCGCCGTCAACCGCTCCCAATCGATCGGGTCGAATTTGCGCTGGTTAAACTGATCCTCACGGTTCTTATCTCCACGCTGTTCGTCTGCGGATTGGGCGTGCAACACATCACCTATGTGAGGCAGAGGAGTGAATTTTCTCGCGAGTTACGCCGAAAAGAACTCGAACTACGGGCGTTAACTCAGGCCTATCACTCGCTGGAGTCCTCGGTGGGTCCGAACTCATCGGCGGATCTCCGACGGCAACCGGCCTGGCCGGTTGCTGCGAAGCGACCCTCTCAGAAGGAATCAGCACGGGGCTGAAATGGGCCATTGGGCGGTGCGACCGAATCCAACTCGTTGTGTTCACAGCATTTCAATACAGGCGTTTGGCCGGGATTATCCTCTTGCTGATGGTGGGCTTGGTCGGGCTTTGTGGCCGCTTGTTCGAAATTCAAATCACTCGGCATAAGGAGCTGAGTGCAAAGGCCCGCGAGTTTTCATCGACAACGCGCGTCCTTGAAGCTTGGCGAGGCGAGGTTCGGGATAGGAACGGCAGAATCCTGGCAGTGTCGATTCCGGTAAAGACGATCTACACAAACCCCGCCCTGTGGGCCAACCGGGTGCAGCAGATTTCGAGAACTTGCGGCTCACTTTTAAACATCCCGCCCGAAGAGTTGGCAGCGCGGATAAGTGCCTGCATCCAAAGATCGTCCGAGAAGGCGGAGAACCTTCCAAAAGCGGTCGTGCTGAGGCGCGATGTGAATGTGGATGAATGGCGGGCGATTTCCAGCGCATTGATGCTGGAGGACTTCGGGCTGACAAGATCGAATATGTCCGGGTTGGCGAAAGCCGAAATCCAGAGGCTGCGTCACAAGTTGCTGTTCGCGACAGAAAATCAGATTCGGCGGTACCCGTACGAAACGACGCTGTCACAAGTGCTTGGGCTCGTTGTGGACGAGACAACTGGCATTGGACTCAAGGGCATTTGCGGGATCGAAAGCGCTTTCGACAAGGTCCTGGCTGGAAAAGCCGGTGCCTGCGTTTCGGCGCAGGACGTGGCTGGAACTGAAATTCCCTCGTTCCGGACACAGTATAACCCGGCCTCCAACGGAGACAACGTAGTTCTGACCATTGACCTGAATCTGCAGAAGGTCGTGGAGAATCTCCTGGTTGCCGCCAAGAGCAGATATCAAGCTCGCGGTGCCTGCGCCATCGTCATGAACCCGCGAACCTTTGAGATACTCGCGGTGGCATCGATTCCAAGCTGCGAATCAGGGAACCCAGGGGCTTCTCCGTCTGAAACCTGGCGCAACCCGGTGTTCAGTGATCGCGTTGAACCTGGATCCACCTTTAAACTGGTAACTCTGTCCGCCGCGTTGGACCTGGGATTGATGAATTTGGACAGCAGCGTTTACTGCGAACAAGGGCGTTTTGTGGTCAACACGGTACCTGTCCAGGACCATGGACGATACGGCTTGCTAACCCTCCGGCAAGGATTCGCCAAGTCGTCGAACATCGCATTTGCCAAGACCGCTCTGGCGCTCGGCCCGCAGCGACTCTACAACTATATCACGAACTTCGGCTTTGGAAGATGTACTGGGATTTCCATCGGAGGCGAAACCTCAGGATGGATCGGCTCGCCGGGCGGTTGGTCGACGATGACCCTGACTCGGGCAGGATTCGGTCAGGGATTGTGCGTATCCCAACTGCAAATGGCTGTCGCGATGTGCACCATCGCCAACGGCGGTCGGTTGATGCGGCCTTTGCTGGTCAGCCGGATTGAGTCCCCACAAGGTCGCGTGCTGCAACAATTTCGGCCGCAGTTCATTCGAACGGTCGTGCGCCCACAGACGGCGCAACTGGTGCTGGAGGCCATGAAGGCAGTCGTTTCGCCCGAAGGCACAGGAGCTCTCGCGGCGCTCGACCGCTACACGGTTGCAGCCAAAACCGGCACCGCTCAGAAATCCAACGAGCACGGCTATCTTAAGGACCGGTACTATTCTTCAATGATCGGTTGTTTTCCCGCGGATGCCCCTCAAATAGTCATTGCTGTCGCCTTGGATGAACCCCGTGATGGCTACTACGCCGGGACGGTGATTGCTCCGACGTTCCGCGCGATTGCCGAGCAAACGGCAGCTCTGCTGTCAATCCCTCCTGACAAGGACGCTCCTGCGCCCGCTGGAACTTACCAGGTCCTGGCTGCACGCTCGCCAACGACGCGCGGGCACACGGTCACGAAACAAGGATCCCTCGGGATGTCAGGTCCCCGCCAGACGTTTGCTAAGCTTGAGAAACCATGAGGAGAATCATACAGATCCTTCTGTCATCGGTCCTCATCCTGCTCCTGGTGGGCACCGTAGCACTCTTCAGCTCGACGACCTACCGACCAGAACTCGACCGCGTTTACCTCCAGATCTGCTGGATTGCAGCCGGGAGTTGCCTCTGCGGCGTTTGTTCGCTGGGCGACTACACCTGGCTCCGAAGGGGCCACCTCCCGGCGTGGGGGCTGGGGATATCCTGTCTGCTGTTGGTTGCCGCACTGGTGCCTGGGATCGGCGTCGTCAGAAACGGGGCGGCTCGTTGGCTGCTTTTCGGGCAACCCTCAGAATTGGCAAAACTCGGGCTTATAATTTTTCTGGCAGATTATGGTTCCCGTAACCAGGAACGAATGAATGAACGCAATACTGGCTTCCTGTTCCCGGTCGCAATAATAGGCCTCGTGGTTCTGCTGGTGTTTGTGGAACCGGATTGGGGTACTGCCAGCTTGATTGGCGCCGTATGCCTCGCGATGCTGGCCATCGCAGGTTCTAATCTGGGTTATCTGCTTTCAGTCTTGCTGATGGGATTGGAGCTATTCACCATGCTTCTCCTGAAGAATCCGCTGCGGCTGGAGCGACTCATGGCGTTCCTAAACCCGGAGGAGTATCGAACCGGCGTTGCGTGGCAAGCCTGGCAGTCGGTGCTATCCCTGGGGAGCGGCGGCTGGTTTGGAGCCTTTCTCGGTGAAGGCAGCCAAAAAAACGGGTTCGTGCCAGAGCAGCAGACAGATTTCGTGCTATCGCTGATTGGCGAAGAGTTGGGTTTCCTGGGCACAGCGACGGTGGTGGTCCTGTTCGTGGTTCTCCTATATTGCGGCGGCCGCATTGCCTGGAAGGTAGCGGACCCTTTTGGGCAATTGCTGGCTTTCGGGATCTCTATGCTGATCGGTCTCCAGGCTTTCATCAATGTCGGCGTCGTGACCAGCAGTTTGCCCAATAAAGGAATCGCGCTGCCTTTCGTCAGTTACGGCGGCTCGAATCTCATCTGCATGTCTGTTTGTTTAGGTCTGCTGATCAGCGTAGCCCGGCATGGACCTGTCCTTGGAAACGAAACACGCGAAGGCTGGTTTGGGGTCCGCACCAAGCCTAGAGTCAGGGGACCAGTCGGGAGTCTTCTGCGGAC
>JANXQE010000321.1 GCA_025356925.1 Limisphaerales bacterium
AAACCAATCTTCGATTGCTGGACTTTTCTGAGCCTTCACGAGCATATTCCTGATTTGAGAGAACGAATACAGGCACACCCCATGAATCGTCGTAGCTTTATTAAAACCGCATTGATTTCCGCTGCCACCGTGGAGATCGGCCACCTATCGTCATTGAATCCAGCGCAAGCCGCCGCCGTCGGGGGCAATCCGCTCTGGAGGTGGAGAGGCTTCAACCTGACGGATTTCAACTCGCCCGACCCGTCGCCCACAGGGCGCGGCACCACGGATGAAGACCTGACGTGGATCGTAGATTGGGGCTTTGATTTTATTCGACTGCCCATGGCATATCCTCGGTATGTCGAGTTTGATCGTTCGAAGCACATCACGACGGACGAGGTATGCAGGTTCAACGACAAAGAAGTCGACCGGATCGAAGCGTTTGTGCGTAAAGCCCAGGACCGCGGTTTGCATGTCAGTCTCAATTTGCACCGAGCTCCCGGCTATTGCATCAACGCCGGCTTTTATGAACCCTACGATCTTTGGAAATCCAAGGATGCCCAGGAGGCGTTTTTTTCCCACTGGGGCATGTGGGGTAAACGTTTCAAGAATGTGTCTGCGTCAAAAATCAGCTTTGATCTCCTGAACGAGCCCTGCTTGCGCTCGGATATGAATGATCAACACGCCAAGAACAGCCCGATCCCGGGTGACCTCTACCGCGAGGTGGCCAAGGGCGCAGTTCAGGCGATTCGTGCGGCGAACCCGAGCCATTTGGTGATCGCCGACGGAAATAGCGTGGGAAATCAGGTCACCCCGGAGCTCAACGATCTTAACATCGCTCAGAGCTGCCGCGGATATTTTCCTGGTTACGTTTCCCATTATAAAGCGCCGTGGGCCAACAAGGACCCGGAGAAATGTCCGGAGCCGGTCTGGCCTGGAACAATGAACGGCGAGCAGTTCGGCAAAGCGCGTTTGGAGGCGTATTACAAGCCGTGGGTGGATTTAGCTAACAGCGGTGTTGGGGTCCACTGCGGCGAGTGTGGTTGCTGGAACAAGACTCCCCACAAGGTCTTCCTCGCCTGGTTCCAGGACGTGCTCGAGATCTTGACCAGCAACAAAATTGGCTACGCCCTGTGGAACTTCCGAGGCGATTTTGGGCTTTTGGACTCGAGGCGGGAAGACGTGGAATATCAGGATTGGCATGGACACAAGCTGGATGGCCAATTGTTGCAGCTCTTGAAAAAGCATTAGCAGAGCACCGGCAGGTGCCAGCTCAGGGCGCTGTTTTGAGGCTGTTTAATTGTCACGATTGGCAGGGTCGTTTGTTGCTTCCTGACGTGAGAGCGGCATGGGGGCATTGCTGCAGCCTGAACGTGCTGAAAAAAGTGACCTCGGCGAGCCAACACCGGAGTTGCCAGAAAGTGAAAGACGGCATACATTGTGCTATTATAGTCAAGGTTACTCGCACTGATGTCGTGCTATGAGACAGAACTTGAATAGCAGAAGCGCACGGCCTGGCTGGCGTTGGGCTTCCGTCCGTCGCGGCAGGCAGGGTTCTGCGTTCACACTGATCGAGCTGTTGGTGGTGATCGCCATCATCGCAATTCTTGCCGCAATGCTTTTACCGTCGCTCACGCGTGCCAAACAAAAAGGCCAAGGCGTGCAGTGTATGAATAATCATCGCCAGTTGGCGCTGGCCTGGCGCTTATACGCCGATGATAATCGGGACTCCCTGGTTTACGCGAGCGACGATGGGACTACGAGCAATCCGCTCAACCAGTACGCCTGGACGCTCTCACACATGGACTTCGATCCGAATAACCGCAAAAATTGGGACATAACCATCGACATGGTTAAACGGCCGCTTTGGCCGTACGCCAAGACTCCTGGTATCTACAAATGCCCGGCCGACCACTCGACCATCACCGTCAACGGAGTGGTTAAACCGCGCATCCGGACGATGTCGATGAATTTGTACGTCGGCGGGTTCGTGTCGATGGATGGAAGCACTTTGGGTACAGCCAGTTGGGCTTTCGGCACCAACGATATGATCTATGGCAAGCTCTCTCAGTTTGGTGCCTCTTCCCGGGCTCCCGCGGATAAGATATTCGTGTTCCTCGACATGCGCGAGGATCTCATCAACTGGGGAAACTTCATGATCGACATGACCGGATACTCGCCGACGCAACCCTCGCAGTACGCCTTCACTTCCGATCTTCCGGGGATGTACCATAATCTAGCTTGCGGATTTTCGTTCGCGGACGGTCATGCGGAAATGAGACGGTGGCGTGATCCTCGGACCGTACCTCCGCTGGTTGACGGCGGCGACCCCAATGCCGTCGGCCATAAACCATCGCCAGACAACGCTGATATCGCCTGGATTCAGGAACATTCGACTCGACCGCTGCAATAGGCTCTGACTGCCGCGAACAGGGCTACCTCCGTTTCAGGTGATAATAATGATGGAGTATCAGACCCGAGATAACCATCAGGAGAACGTAATATATTTTAAAGCCCATTTCATTCCAGACGGTGTAAGGCCCGGTGACGAGTTGAGCGATTACGTTCTGGGTGATCAAGACCAGCCAGACCAGCCGGTGGTCTTGAGGAAATAAATCTCCAGAGAATCCTCGCACAACCGGCTTGCGTTGGAGCCAGATAACCAAC
>JANXQE010000034.1 GCA_025356925.1 Limisphaerales bacterium
TCCCTGCAAATAGCCGCTCGTCCACGGTGGCTTGTTGAGCTCGGGCAGGGTGTTGAGATTTTCGAAAACCCGTGTGCCCTGACGATAAAGCCCGACGGCATTCGTTGGCGCCGGCCGGGTCAAGTACAGCTCCAGGTACAGTCCACCCTGCGAAAATCGGCTGACCTCGTGTAACAGCCGCCCCTCGAACTGTCGCGGTTCCACCTTGAACTCTTTCCGCGCGGTGCGGTCGATGACCCGGATTTCTGCCGCGGAGGTGCGAATGCGGTCGCGCAATTCTGAGGCCAGGTACCACTGAATCTTTTCCCCGCTAAACTGCTTGATGCCCGGCAAGATATTTTTCACGAGCAATTCAGTGCCCGAATCCGGCACCAGCACGTGCTTGCGAGTAATCCGGTAGCTCGGGTCACCCTTCTTCATGTGCATTTGGTAGGTTTTGCCATCACTGCCAGCCGACGTCAGCACAAGTTCCTCCCCCACCGTCCAAAAGCTCAACAACCCGATGCCGAACTCGCCTTGCAGTCCCGTGTTGCCTTCGGCTTTCAGCCGCCTCTTGATCGAATCGCAAATGTGAGTCGCCACATACTCGAAATCCGGCCGACCCTGTTCGTCACGGCGGATGCCTTCGCCATCGTCTTTGATGCGCAAAAAATGAATGCCGTGCTCCTTTCCCCGAGTCAATGTCACGTGTTTGGCGCGAGCATCGATGCTGTTCTCGACGAACTCGGCCACGGCCTTGAGCGGATTGCTCTGTGAGAGAGCGATGATGCGGATAGCGTTCCAATTATCGCCGATGCGCAATTTGCCGGAATCTGCGGTTTTCAATGTGCTGATCAATGACCTCCCGGGGCGCATGAATCAAGCGCGGAACGCGGGCCTGCGGTGGGAATCCTGGACCCCAGGCGGCGTGGCCCGCATCCGAACGATGCGGGGTGGCAGCGCGAACCTGGCTCGTTCAGGCAACGGCGCGAGGACGCCTTACTCCATGAATTCTGTCTACGCCCCGCTGCAAAACGAGAGCTGCGCTGCTGGTGCAGGGAATATCCGCGAGCGCCTCTTTTAAAACAAAAGCGAGGCTGGGGTTACCCAGCCTCGCTTGAATTATTTGAACGTTTGCCTGGAACTCTGGATCAATAATCCATTTCGCCCATGCCGCCGCCGCCATGACCGCCGGGCATCGGAGCTTTCTTCTCCTTTTCCGGGATCTCGGTGATGAGGCATTCGGTGGTCAGCAATAAGCCGGCAATCGAGGCCGCGTTCTGCAACGCTGTGCGGGTAACCTTTTTGGGGTCTACCACGCCCGCCTTGACGAGGTCTTCATAGACACCGGTCGAGACGTTGTAGCCTTCGTTGCCCTTGCGCTTTTTGGTTTCCTGCACCACGACGGAGCCTTCAACACCGGCGTTTTCAGCCAGCGCGCGGGTGGGGAATTCGATGGCGCGTTTGACGATGTCGATGCCGATCCGTTCGTCGTCGTTGTCAGGTTTAACGGTGTCGATCGCCGCGAGCGTGCGCAGCAGGGCCACGCCACCGCCAGGCACGATGCCTTCTTCGACGGCCGCGCGGGTCGCATGCAGCGCGTCCTCGACGCGGGCCTTTTTCTCCTTCATCTCGGTCTCGGTTGCGGCGCCGACATTAATGACGGCAACGCCACCGGCGAGCTTGGCCAGGCGTTCTTGGAGTTTTTCGCGATCGTAATCCGAGGTGGTCTCCTCGATCTGTCGGCGGATCTGGTTGACCCGGCCCTGGATCTCGGAGCTCTTGCCGCCGCCTTCGACGATGGTGGTGTTTTCCTTATCGACCACGATGCTCTTGGCGCGGCCGAGGTCTTCCAGGTTGAGGTTCTCGAGCTTGATCCCGAGATCTTCACTCATGAACTTGCCACCCGTCAGGATGGCGATGTCTTCGCACATGGACTTGCGGCGATCGCCGAAGCCCGGGGCTTTGACGGCGCACACATTCAACGTCCCGCGCAGCTTGTTCACGACCAGGGTCGCGAGGGCTTCGCCTTCGACTTCTTCAGCGATGATCAAGAGTGGTTTGCCGACCTTGGCAACTTTCTCGAGCACTGGGAGAAGATCCTTGAGGCTGCTGATCTTCTTTTCGTAGATCAGGACGTAGGCCTCTTCGAGGCGGGTTTCCATCGTCTCGGCGTTGGTGACGAAGTAGGGCGATAGATAACCTTTGTCGAACTGCATGCCTTCGACCACGTCCAGCGTGGTTTCGATCGACTTGGCTTCTTCAACGGTGATGGTGCCGTCTTTGCCGACTTTATCCATCGCGTCAGCGATGATCTCGCCGATGGTGGTGTCCCAGTTGGCGGAGACGGTCGCGACCTGCTTGATTTCCTCTTTGTCTTTGACCTTCTTGGCAATTTTATCGAGCTGCTCGACGGAGGCAGCGACGGCCTTATTGATGCCGCGCTGGATGCCGATGGGGTTCGCGCCCGACGTGACGTACTTCAGGCCTTCGCGATAGATCGCCTCCGCCAGGACGGTGGCGGTGGTGGTGCCATCGCCCGCGGCGTCGCTCGTCTTGCTGGCGACCTCGCGCACCATCTGGGCGCCCATGTTTTCATAGGGGTCTTCCAGTTCGATTTCCTTCGCCACGGTGACGCCGTCCTTGGTGACGGTCGGAGAGCCAAATTTTTTGTCGAGCACGACGTTGCGGCCTTTGGGACCGAGTGTCGCGGCGACGGCTTTGGCGAGTTTACTGACACCCCTCAACAGGGTTTGACGAGCGTTCTCGTCAAAGATTAATTGTTTTGCTGCCATACTTCGATATAAGAGTTATTGGTTAAGACTTGCGAGTTATTCCAGGACAGCCAGGACGTCGTCCGAGTTAAGGATCTTGAATTCCTTGCCGTCGAGCTTGATTTCCGTGCCGCCGTACTTGCTGACCAGCACGCGGTCACCTTTTTTCATTTCAAACGGAACTTTCTTTCCGTTGTCGTCGGTCTTGCCCGTACCGAGGGCCACGACCAGACTTTCCATGGGTTTTTCCTTGGCGCTATCGGGGATGATAATGCCGCCCTTTTTGACTTCTTTCTCCTCGACCGCTTCCACGAGGATGCGATCGCCGAGAGGTTTTACGTTTAGTGCCATAGTTTGGTTTTTTCTCTGTTGTTTTTGATTTGAGTGAATCAAAATCCACCCGCACTCACGGGGGAAAATTTTACTGAATCCGCTTGCAAGCCTGAACCAGGCGCCGCGACCCTACGATCGTCTGGCGGCCACAGGCGCGATTCTAGCCCTTCTTCTCATCGACGACTTCGGCGTCAATGATTGGGCCTTCATCTTTCTTGCCGCCCTCATTGGGCTGGCTTGGACCGCCGGCCTCGCCGGCGCCCGGACCCCCACCTGGCTGACCCTGCTCCTTGCCGGCGCGAGCCTGTTCACTCGCGGCCTTATAAAGCTCGGCGGAGACGGTTTGCCAGACCTCATTGAGCTTCTCGTTGGCCGTTCGGATCACCGCGGCATCGCCCCCCTTGAGAGCCTCTTTGACTTCTTTGACGGCGTCTTCGATTTTGCTCTTATCGGCGCCCGAGATCTTGTCGGCGCTATCCTTGACCATCTTTTCGGAGCGATAGACCGCGTTGTCGGCCTCGTTGCGGACCTCGACTTCCTCGCGTTGTTTCTTGTCCTCGTCGGCATGAGCCTCGGCATCACGCCGCATCTTTTCGATCTCATCTTTGCTCAGTCCGCTGCTGGCTGTGATCGTGATTTTTTGTTCTTTGCCGGTGCCCAGGTCTTTGGCGCTGACGTGCAGGATTCCGTTGGCATCGATGTCGAAGGTGACTTCGACCTGCGGCACACCGCGCGGTGCGGGCGGGATGTCCGTCAGATGAAACTTGCCGATGGTTTTGTTATCGCGGGCCAGTTGGCGCTCGCCCTGCAGGACATGGATTTCTACCCCCGGCTGGTTGTCCGATGCAGTGGAGAAAATCTCCGACTTGCGCGTTGGAATCGTGGTGTTGCGTTCGATGAGCTTTGTGAACACACCACCCAGGGTTTCGATCCCAAGCGAGAGGGGTGTCACGTCCAACAACAACACATCCTTCACTTCGCCTTTGAGGACGCCGGCTTGAATGGCGGCACCCACGGCGACCACTTCGTCAGGGTTCACACCTTGATGAGGCGCTTTATTGACCAAGGAATGGGCCGTTTCGACAACTTTGGGCATGCGCGTCATGCCACCCACCAGCACTAATTCGTCGATCTTTTCCGGAGTCACACCCGCGTCGCGCAAGCAATTCTTGACGGGAGTGATCGTGCGCTCGAAGAGATCATCGCAAAGCTGCTCCATTTTGGCGCGGGTCAGCTTATTGGTGATGTGCTTGGGTCCACTGGCGTCAGCCGTAATGAACGGCAGGTTAATATCGTAGACCTGGGAGCTCGACAAAGCGATCTTGGCTTTTTCGGCCTCTTCCTTGATCCGTTGCAGGGCATCGGGCTGCTTGCGCAGATCCATGCCGTGCTCTTTTTTGAACTCGTCCAGGATCGAATCCATGATCCGGCCGTCCCAGTCATCACCACCCAGGTGGGTGTCGCCGTTGGTCGCCTTGACTTCAAAAACTCCGTCACCTATCTCGAGCACGGAGATATCAAACGTGCCGCCGCCCAGGTCATAGACCGCAATTTCCTCGTCCTTCTTTTTATCCAGACCGTAGGCGAGCGAGGCAGCCGTGGGCTCGTTAATGATGCGTAAAACCTCCAGGCCGGCGATGCGGCCAGCATCCTTTGTGGCCTGGCGCTGAGAATCGTTGAAATAAGCTGGAACCGTGATGACGGCTTGATTGATCTTTTCACCCAACCGCATCTCGGCATCGGATTTGAGCTTGGCCAGGATCATCGCGGAGACTTCCGCCGGGCTGTATTGTTTGGGCTTGCCCTCGACCTCCACCTCCACGTAAGCGTCGCCGTTGGGCCCAGAGACCACTTTATAAGGAACCCGCTTGCGCTCCTCATCCACCTCACTGAACTTGCGGCCCATAAAACGCTTGATGGAATAAACGGTGTTCCTCGAGTTGGTGACGGCTTGACGCTTGGCGGCATCGCCCACCAGGCGCTCGCCCGTCTTGGTAAAAGCCACGACCGATGGGGTGACACGGCGTCCCTCTGAATTCTCGAGCACCACGGGCTCGCCGCCTTCCATCACTGCCATGCACGAATTCGTGGTACCTAAATCAATACCTATTACTTTTGCCATAAGAAGCTCCTGCTAAACGCAAATCCAACACCACTTAAGCACGCTTGGTGCCACCAACCCAAAATTAATACCATGTGGTTATGCGTCAATTACTTACAATCTAAATGCTGAATCAGACTCCCGCCAAAACGTGCGCCGCATGAGACAAATTGGCACACAAGGCCGCGGTATGTCACACCCGCGCATGTCTCAGTCCAGATTGGTTAGGCTTGTGGGGCTAAAGAAAGTTTGAGGCGCGAATGGGAACGCGCGAGCCCCCCCGTTCATCACGAGCTCGCCCACTTTGCGAGCGGAGCGACCCGAAGCTACTTGGTTTCCCTGCGCGCCAACACGGCAGCTCCTGTGATACCTGCGTTATCCCCAAGTTTCGAAGCAATGATTTCCACGCCTTTTAACGCGCCGGGCATGGCATAATCCTTAGCGGTTTCGACAATGACGCTCATCATTTCATCGGCCAGGGCTTCGATGACGCCGCCGCCGAGCACAACTACCTCGGGGTTAAGAATGTTGACGAGATTGGCGGTGGCGATGCCGATGTATTCGGCGGCCCCTTCGATGATTCGATCCACGAACTTATCTCCGCGGCGAATAGCTTTGCGGAGATCGCCGCTGCGCAAGTCGGCCAGGTCAGTGCCGAGCATCTCGGTCAGCAGGGTTTTCTGGCCATCTTTGACTCCGGCCTTGATTTGTTGAAAAATGGCAGTCCGGCTGGCGAGAGCCTCAAAACAGCCTTTGTTCCCACAACCACACTTGGGGCCACTGATTTCCAGAACCATGTGGCCAATTTCACCCGCAGTATGACCGAACCCGCTGTAGAGCTCGCCATCGAGGATCAGGCCGCCACCGATGCCCGTGCCCACAAAAATTCCGACCATCGTCCGGGGCTTGGATTTGAGCTCGGCGACGTACACGCCGAGGGCGGAAATGTTGCAATCGTTCTCGACAAACACGGGAACCCCGAGAATTTTCTCGAGGCCCTTTTTCAAGGGGATATCCTTCCAGCCCTCCAGGTTGGGGGCAAAAATTACCGTCCCGGATTCGAAATCGACTGCGCCAGGGGCGCCGATGCCGACACCGGCGATTTGCTTGAGGGTGAGATCGGCTTCATCAATGGCGTCCTGGGCGGAGCGGGCGATACGCTCGACGACCCGGTCAACACCGCGTTGAGACTTCGTGCTGAGCTTAGCGGTCCCGACACATTCCATCGAGTGGTCAAAGACACCGGCCAGGATTTTCGTGCCCCCCAGGTCCACGCCGACGACGTACTCGGCTTTGGTGCTTGCTTCGGCCATAGGACAATCCAAACAGAAATTAGATCAGAATCAAGTTACAGTTTGGCGATTCATTTGCCAGCTAGAACGGCGCTGATTTTTTTGCACAACTCGGCATTGATGGCGTCAGCCGATCGGTTCCCGTCGACGATGGTGAAGCCGTAGGTGGCCTGCAGGCGCCGGAAGGTTTTTTGCATGGTAGTTTGGTACTTCATGAAGCTGTCAAACATGTCACGAGAGAGCCCCAAATCCATGCCGCTTTCCCAGTAATCAAGCGCGGTATTTTTGGCAAAGCTGCGCTGCACGAGTTCCTCTGGCGGAACGTTGAGATAGAACACCGCATCGGGCTCCAGGGCGATCCCGTAAAGGTTCTTGAGCCAGGCTTCATCCATGCCCCGGACCATGTCGCGAGCCATGAGTGTGTAAATGTAGCGGTCGGCCAGCACAATGAAACCCGCTTTGAGAGCGGGCAAGATGATGTTTTCCAATTGGTCGGCGCAATCGGTCGCGTAGAACAGGCTCAGGGTCGTGCGGCTGAGGATGTTGCCTTCCTGTGCCTGCTCGAGTTCTTCGCTGACCAGGCTGGACCGTTTGAGCCCGACCTGCGTCGTGGCGTGACCGCTGCCTTCCAGCCATTGGACGAGCATGGCGATCTGGGTCGAGCGTCCCGAACCATCGGCTCCTTCTACGACGATGAGGCGGCCGGCGAGCCGTTCAAGATCGACCTTCGGAATGCCGTGGCCATAGAAGCGGCGTGGAGTGCGGCGCGGGATGACGATGTGGTTTTGGGGCAGGTGTTTCATTCAAAGGCCTCCTCGACCTTGGCGGTCCGGGGCAAGGCGCCGACGGTCTTTGGTGGCCGAGAGGACTGGCGAGGGGCGGGGCGCTCGGCGCGGCGAAAGTTGGCCAAATTGAGTTTTTGGGCAACCAACTCGCGTACGGTCGCCTGCTGCCGCTCGACCAATTGGTTGGCGTCGAGCACATAAAAATTGAACTCGGTGCTCATGGCGAGATACTGCTCGAGCATGCGGCCCTGAAAGATGCGAAAACTCTCGTAAGGATCGCTGGAAAGACGCAGGTCCATGCCCGCCTCGAAATACTTAAGCTGCGGCCGCCCGTCCAAAATCCGCTGCAACGAAACCCCCAAGTCGGCTTTAAAGAAAAAAGTCAGGTCCGGGAGAGCCGCGAAATCGTAGAGCCCGCGGACCCATTCGGGGGGACAGCCGCGGACCACGTCCCGCGCAAACGCCGTGAAGATGTACCGATCGCAGAGGACCAGATAGCCCGCGCGCATCAGCGGAACCAGGTGTCGCTCGTAGCGGTCCGCAAAGTCGGTGGCGTGGATCAGGCTAAAGGTGGTCGGGGTGAGCAACTCGCGTTTTTTGCCTTTGCTGGTGGCGGCCTTGACCAGTTCGGAGGAGTTCCACTCGCTGAAGTAGACTTTCAACCCCTGCAACTCCAACCAACGCTTGAGCAGGTAAATCTGGGTCGATTTGCCGGAACCATCCAGCCCTTCAACCGCGACCAGGCGCCCCGGAAAATTCAGTTCAGCGAAAGTTTTCATCAGTCATCCACTCAGCGGCAAACTAGGAGTTTGCCGCCCCAAGACAATGTTTTTCTTTTTGACACTCTATCAGGAAGGCCTAGGCTCGGACCGGCCTATGAGACTTGGATTAAACACCTTCCTCTTCACCTCGCCTTTCAATAACAAGAGCACCAGGCTGTTCAAGCAATTCAAGAGTTGGGGCTTCGAAACCGTCGAACTGCCGATCGAAGATCCCGCGCACATCAATCCGGCTCACATTAAGCGGGAGTTGGACAAGGCTGGACTGGTCTGCGGCTCGGTCTGCGCTTGCATGGGACCGGACCGGGATTTGCGCGGGACACCCCGACAACAGCAGATCGGGCTCAAGTACATCAAGAAACTCATTGACCAAATGGTTCTCCTGGATTCGCCCTCGCCGATCGGACCGGTGTATTCGGCGACCGGCCGGGCTGATGCCGTGCCCCGTCCGGAGTACAAGAAGCAGTGGAAAACAGTGGTCAAACACCTGAAGGAAGCCTCCAAATATGCCGCGGACCACGGCAAACAAATCTGCCTGGAACCGCTCAACCGGTTTGAAACCGATTTCATTAATACCTGCGACCAAGCCATCCAGATGGTCAAGGACGTCGGGAGCCCCGCCCTCAAGATTCAGCTCGATACGTTCCACATGAACATCGAGGAGAAAAAC
>JANXQE010000334.1 GCA_025356925.1 Limisphaerales bacterium
GGACACCGCCCGGGCTTTCAAAGCGGTGGGTGAGCGGGCGATCAAGAAGGTTCCTGCTTTGCGGGGAAAAACCGTCGTTAATTTGTTTGTCGAGCCGTCAACCCGGACGCGGATTAGCTTCGAGTTGTCCGAGCAGCGGCTTTCGGCGGACATCATTAATTTTACGGCCGAGGCGTCTTCGCTTAAGAAGGGCGAAACGCTCAAGGATACCGCGCGCAATCTTGAGGCGCTCAATACCGACTTCATCGTCATCCGGCACAGTGCGTCCGGGGCGCCGCATTTTCTGGCGCGTGTCATCAACTCCAGCGTGATCAACGCCGGGGATGGAGCCCACGAGCACCCGACGCAAGCTCTGCTCGATATGTTCACGATTCGCGAACGCAAGGGGAAAATCGAAGGCCTGAACGTCACCATCCTGGGGGATATCCTTTACAGTCGCGTGGCACGGTCGGATATTTGGGCGCTAACCAAACTAGGCGCCAAGGTGACACTGTGCGGGCCCTCGACGCTGGTGCCCCGGGATTTCGAGCGGATGGGCTGCCGGGTCACTTATGATGTCGAGGAGGCGATTCGCGGCGCTGACATCATCAACCTCCTGAGGATCCAGCACGAGCGCCAGCGAAAAACGATGTTCCCCAGCCTGGGCGAGTACTCGAGTTTGTTTGGCCTCAACCAGGCTCGATTGGCTCGGACAAAACCCGACGTGCTGATTATGCACCCCGGACCGATCAATCGCGGAGTGGAAATCGATAGTCAAATCGCCGACTGCGGCCGCTCGGTCATCCTCGAACAGGTGACCAACGGCCTGGCGGTCCGCATGGCGGTCTTGTTCCTTGTCAACGGGGGCAAGGGCCCACAGGGAGTCGCAGGCTGACGACCGGCTTGGATTGAAAGTTAGTAATCAAAAAAACCATCATTGGTCCCGAGAGCGGTAATACACCCCCCCTGTCCAAGCTTCACGCTCGCGGTACTGCCGCCCGATCAATAACCAAAGAGCAATACCCGACGCTCGATTTTCAATGACCCTAATGGGTACCGAGGCTTGCTTTGTGCATCTGCCAAATGATGGTGCCGGCATGGATCAGCGCCAAAGCGACCAACAACACGCCGGAAAAATGCTCCAATTTGATCAACGTTCGTTCGCTGAATTTGCCCTGGCCAAGAGAACTGAGCCAACTGAGGGCGATGAACCATAGGCCGGTCCCGAGGGCTACGCCCGCGACGCACGCCAACTTGCCCGGCCAATCAGGCGAAACCCATTCGCGCGAGATAAAGTTCGCGGCCAGAATAATCCAGAAGACCAGGACCCCAACATTTCCCATCACGCGCAACATCCCGGTAATAAAAGCGGAATGACCTTCGAGCACCTGTTCGAACCTCGCTTCGATGTGGTCGGCGGTCGCACCGAACCGGATGTGCGATGGCCCTGCCTTGGCGAGCAGGAATTTGACCCCGAGAAATAGCAGGAACACGAAACTAAAAAGTTCCATGACAGCTTTGATATAGCCGCGGGTGAAGAACGAGGCAAAACCTGTGAAGGCGATGAAGCAATAAATCACCTCCATCGTGGTCGCACCCAGTCCGATAAAGACGGCCCATTTAAATCCGCGGCGCGTCCCTTCGTTCAGGATCGTCAAGTTAATCGGCCCCACTGGAATCGAAAGCAGCAGCCCGCTGACAAAGCCGGTTATGCCCGCCAGCAGAATCGGGGCGAGGTGGAGCATGGGACACCGCTACGGAGCTTCTTCAGCAGCCTCGTCATCATCCTCCTCCTCGATCTCGCGGCGCATCCGGCGGGAGATGCGCGGGCGGATGAACCCGTAGAGGAGATAGAGAGTGAAGAAAGCCGGGACAACGTAAAACAGAACATAATCCCACAAGACCAACAACGAACCCACGAACAGCGCGCCGATGATGGCCTTGGCGAACGTGCTGGTCGAGCGCAAGCCCAGGGACTTAAAGCTGGGGTATTTGACGGTGCTGACCATCATGGCGGAAAGGAAAATTAACACCACAGCGATCACGTACTTCCAGCCACCGAGGCTCTTATCCTTTTCATTCAATTGGATGATCAGCAACGTGAGCGAAGAAACCAGCCCCGCAGCCGAGGGAATCGGGAAGCCGAGGAAATCTTTGCTGCCGCCGCCGCCAGGCAAGTTGGCCAGGCAATTAAACCGAGCCAGGCGAAAAGCACCACAGATCAGGTAAATCGAAGCAACGAACCAACCCCACTCCGGGTGACCCACGAAAACGTCTCGCAGCACAATCCGGTGCACGAGAAAAGCCGGAGCGGCGCCGAAGGAGATCAGGTCCGCCAGCGAGTCAAACTCACGGCCGAACGGGCTTTCCACTCCCCCCATGCGGGCGACGCGGCCGTCGAACAGATCGAAGATGCACGCCAGGAGGATGAAGCCGAGCGCAATTTTTATCTGCTGAAAATTACCGCTCGAGATGTCGGCCTCGACAATCTTGGTCAGCGCAACGAAACCACAAAAAAGGTTGCCGGCCGTCAGCAAGTTTGGCAGGAAATAGATTTTCAGTTTCGCGTCAGAGGACTCGGGCGCCGGCGGCTGGAAGGCAGGCTTTTCCATACACGTTACGAGCCGGCTCCCCTGGTCCGCTCAAGCGGGTTGCCGCACGGGAACCGCGGGGGATCAACCGGTTTTTGATCGAGCCAGAAGATGGGAGGTCGGCTCATTTTCAACAGCAAATCGGCTTAGCCAAGCATGGCCAGGATGGTTTCGCCCCCGACCACGCGATCGCCCAACTTGACCCTGACCCGGGCCGAGAGTGGCAGGTATATGTCCGCGCGCGAGCCAAACTGAATCAGGCTAATGCGTTCCCCGCGGATGACCTCTTCGCCTTGCTGGACGAACGGCACGATGCGCCGGGCGATCACGCCCGCGATCAGTCGAACCCCGACCGTTTGGCCAGGTGGGTCCGTGGTTTCGAATCCTAACAAGACATTCTCGTTGTGAATCGCCGATTCGGTCTTGAGGGCATTGAGAAACTGGCCGAGGCTGTACTTAAAGAAAGTGATTTTGCCGCTGACGGGAGCGTTCTGCACGTGCACGTCGAAAACCGAGAGAAACACCGAAATGCGTTGACACTCTCCGCTCAGAACCAGGGGTTCGTTGACCGAGTCAATGACATCGACTTTCCCGTGCGCCGGGGACAGGACGAGGTTAGCGCCCGCGGGCACGTGCGGAGTCGGATCGCGGAAGAAATAAAGCGTAAAAACCGCGAACAGAAACCAAAGAATTACCATGGCTGGCACAGCGATCGCCCAAAGGGCAGCACCGATTAGCAGGGCGAAAGCCATGAGCGCCCAAATCACAAAACCCGCAATGAACGTGAGTGTGATTAATTTAAAGGCCGCCTTCCTGGCCTTTCCGGAATACTTCATGCGCTTCCCAAGGTAAGGGTTAACCACCAGCGGTCAAAGGCAAAACTGCCGGTTGTTTCTGCTCCTAATCCTAATCCTAATCTCAATCGTAATCCTGATCTCCGTTCTTCTCCCTTCGTTAACCTTGCGATTTCAATGCCGAGGCAGCGAACGGTCAAAAAAGAAATCTTGAGTTCGCATCCTTCGGGGCGCATAACGACCTCATTGTGCCATTCAAACCCCCGATACCAGTCTGATTTATGACCACCGACCGATCCAATGATGCCGCAATGCCTCGCCGCAGGTTTCTGAAATTGTCCGCCGCGACGGTCGGCGGTCTTGGGGCTGCGCCGTCGTCTGACCTTGACAGCGCCGGGGGCGCGGAGCTGTCCGGCCGCCAGTCTCGGGGTGGCTCGACACCTGGCGGCGAACACCCGTTCAACTCGGCATACACTGGAGCTTATCTAAACCAGGTGGCTTTTCCGTTGGGGGGTATCGGCGCAGGGATGGTTTGTCTCGAGGGCACCGGCGCGCTTTCGCACGTCTCGCTGCGTAACCGGCCAGAGGTTTATCATGAGCCCTGCGTTTTCGCCGCGCTCTCGCTGAAGAGCCAGCCGAACGTCGCCCGCGTGCTGGAGGGACCCGTGCCGGCTCGCAAAATTTTTGGGCCGCCTGGGACCGGCAACGGAGCGGGCGGCGCGACTTATGGATTGCCACGATTTGCTCACGCGAGTTTCCAAACCCGTTTCCCGTTCGGGGTGATTGCACTCAGCGATCCACAGATGCCGCTTGCGGTTCAACTCACCGGCTGGAGTCCCTTTGAGCCCGGGGATGCTGATAACGCCAGCCTGCCGGTCGCCGCCTTAGAGTACCGCTTCACCAACGCTACCCAGACGGCGGTTGAAGGCGTCTTCTCGTTCAATGCAAAGAATTTCATGGCCAGCGGTGATGACCCGCACGGGGTCAGGCCAATCGAGCATGGCTTCATTCTGTGGCGGGGCGGACCGAAGGATAAGCCGTGGGAGGAAGGCGCCTTCTCGGCGACCGTTTCAGACGCCGAGACGAAGGTGAATTGCGCCTGGTTCCGAGGCGGCTGGTGGGACCCGCTCACCATGGCCTGGAAAGATGTGGCTGAAGGTGCCAGTTACGAACGTGGTCCGATCATGGAGGGCGACCCCAGCCCGGGCGCTAGCTTGTTTGTTCCCTTCAAACTGGGCCCCGGCGCTTCGAAAACCATCGCGGTGCGTTTAGCCTGGTTCGTCGGCCGAACCAACCTGCGCATCGGCAAAGACGCCGCGGGAACCGCGCCGGAGCCGGCGGGGAATTTCCGTCCGTGGTATGCCGGCCGATTCAGCGACATTAACAGTGTCAGTTTTTACTGGCGCGATCATTATGACGAGCTGCGCCAGAAGAGCAGCCGATTTAGCGATTGTTTCTATGATTCGTCATTGCCCCCGGAAGTCATTGAAGCGGTCGCCGCGAACCTCACAATCCTGAAGTCACCGACGGTGCTGCGCCAGGCTGACGGCAAATTATGGTCCTGGGAAGGTTGCGGCGATGATTCGGGTTGCTGCCACGGTTCGTGCACGCATGTCTGGAACTACGCGCAAGCGATCGCGCACCTCTTCCCGAATCTGGAGCGGACACTGCGGGAAACGGAGTTTGGCCCGTCGCAGAACGAGGCTGGGCATCAGCAATTCCGCAGCTCCCTGCCGATCCGGCCCGTGGAACACGATTTCCACGCCGCGGCGGACGGCCAGTTGGGTGGGATCATGAAGACCTTCCGCGAATGGCGAGTCAGTGGCGACAGCGAGTGGCTGCGCCGTTTGTGGCCAAAGGTGAAGGCAAGCCTGGATTATTGCATTCAAACGTGGGACCCCGGTCACAAAGGCTGGGTTGAAGAGCCCCACCATAATACCTATGACATCGAGTTCTGGGGACCGGATGGAATGTGCACAAGCTTTTACCTGGGAGGCTTGCGCGCCGGTCATTTGATGGGCCACGCGCTGGGTGACGACGTGCCGCTTTATGGAGAGCTGCTGGCCAAAGGAATCGCTAAAGCCGAGGCGGAGTTATTCAACGGGGAGTACTTTTTCCAGCGGATCGAGTGGAAAAATCTCCGGGCCCAGAACCCGCTCGAAAACAAAAGCATGGTCGGGAGCTATTCGCCCGAGGCCATCGCCATTTTTGAAAAGGAAGGACCGAAATACCAGTATGGAAACGGCTGCCTGGCCGATGGCGTTTTGGGCTCCTGGCTGGCTCTGGTTTGCGGTGTGGGACAGGTGCTTGATCCTGAAAAAGTGGGCCGCCACTTGAAGGCACTTCACAAGTATAATCTGAAAACTGATCTGTCGGATTTTGCCAACCCGCAACGGCCCACTTACGCTTGCGGCGCCGAAGGCGGTTTGCTGCTTTGCACATGGCCCAAAGGTGGCGAACTGTCCTTGCCGTTCGTTTATTCAAACGAGGTATGGACGGGCATAGAATACCAGGCTGCCTCCCACATGATGCGCCTCGGGCTGGTCAAGGAAGGGCTGGATATCGTGCAGACCTGCCGGCAACGGTACGATGGGCGGGTTCGGAATCCATTTAACGAGTATGAATGCGGCCATTGGTACGCTCGAGCGATGTCCTCCTACGCGTTGCTGTACGGCCTGAGCGGGGCACGGTACGACGCGGTGGAAAGGATTCTTTATTTGGAACCTTCAATTCCAGGCGATTTCCGTTCGTTTTTTTCGACGGCGACCGGGTACGGGACGGTCGGGGTTAAGGATGGTAAGCCATTTTATGAAAGCAAGGGCGGGACGCTGGAGTTGCCGGAGCTCAAGTATACACCGGCGGCATAGCCGAATTCCGCTCCACGCCGAAGGCCCGAAACCCGAAGGCCGAATGCGGAATTCCGACGCATGCAGTTTGGTCCCCAAGGCGCTGACGATTATGGTCTCCGATTCCTTGCTTTTGGTCTTGGGGCCTTCAAGCTTCTTCCTGACGCGTGATTTATGAAGACTTCGATTCAATGGTGGACTTCGAGCTGGATTTCGCTGGTCCTGGCCTCGCGTTTGGACGCCGGGATATTGGACGATTTGGCCAAGCCGCAGGAGGGGCGTTCGATGCGGGCCACCTCGACTATGCGGGTTGGCGAAGTCCGCCGCGGAGCCGAGCAACAACTGAATCCCAGGGCAGACCCGCGCGGCGATCTGGAAGAGGAGAGCAACTGGGATAACTTCCGTGTTGGTCCCGGCCAGACCCACGTTCTTTTGGATGAACGCGGCCCGGGCATCATTACCCATATTTGGATCACGTTCCTCGGACCCGAACCGCAGGATTGGGCAAAGAACGGTTCGGCCGATCACCAGGAAATGCTCTTGCGGATGTATTGGGACGGAAATCCAAGGCCCGCCGTGGAGGCGCCGCTGGGTGATTTCTTTGCAAACTGTTTCGGCCAGCGCCGTGAAGTGATCAGCCTGCCAGTGGTTGTCGAGGACGGCGACGCGTACAATTGTTTCTGGCAGATGCCCTTTCGCAAGTCCGCTCGCATCGAGATAGTCAACCAGAGCGAGAAACCCATCAGCCTGCTCTATTACAACATAGATTGGATCAAGAAAAAGCGCGTGGCCAGGGATACACCCTATTTCTACGCTCAGTACCGCCAGGAATATCCGACACGGAACGGCAGGGATTACCTCGTGCTCGAGACCCAAGGCAAAGGGCAGTATGTGGGCACGGTCCTGGCGGTGCGCACGCGCAGCCCTGCCTGGTTCGGGGAAGGCGATGAGAAGATTTACATCGACAGTGAGCCCAAGGCGTCAATTTGGGGTACGGGGACGGAGGATTATTTCCTCTCAGCGTGGGGCCTGAAAGCCACCAGCACTCCCTATTTCGGGGTTCCTTATTTCGATCAGTGGGGCATTGTCGGCGCGCACACCAGCGCGTACCGGTGGCACATCAACGATCCGATCGTGTTCAATAGGGGCATCAAGGTGACTTTCGAGCATTTTGGCTGGATTGCCCCCGATGAACATCCCGCCTACAAGAGCACGAGCTGGAATGAGCGAGAAGACGATTATGCCAGCGTGGCGTTTTGGTATCAAACCGGCCAGCCCACTTTTTCGGCCCGCGCTCCTCACGCCCGCGATCGGGCATTGCCGAGCCTGGACCCACTCATCGCCTTTGGCCGGGATTTTATCGAAGCGAAATTTCATGGCGCGGGTCAGGCGGTCGCGCAGCAACTCGACTTGTACGCCGGCGCTCAGCTACTCTACGAGCCAATTACCAACCAAAACGCCTGGCTGGAAATTCCCTTCACTGTTACCAATAAAGCCCCGCTTCGACTGTTGCTGAACGTGACCAAATCGTATGACTTCGGCCAGTACCAGCCATTCCTGGATGGAGTCAAGCTCGGTGACCCGATCGACCTCTACAGTCCCAAGGTGGTTAATCAGGAAGTTCACTTGCTTGATTTTTGGCCCGAACCGGGCGCTTACGCGTTGCGGCTGGAGTGCGTGGGCCGCAACCAGGCCTCGGCGGGCTATTACTGTGGGTTGGAGTCCGTGCGGTTGCGTGAACGTCGTCCTCGCGTCGCCCGATATGGCCACGATAAAGAGAAAAACTGGCGCGCAAACCCGGTTTTATATCGCTAGGTGTTTCGTTGACCATCACGCCGCAGAATCCAGGAGTGACAACGGCCATCTCATTTGTCAGATTTTGACCGACGGCGGAAACCCAAGCGCCCCTTAAATGCTCGCGGCAACAGCAACACCCGAAATCTCGGTCATCGCTCCCCTCTGGAATGAGACGCAGAACGTAAAACCGCTGGTGGAGCAGGTCTTTGCCGCACTCAGGCACGAGAGGCGGTCGATTGAACTGATCCTGGTCGATGACGCCAGCACCGATGGCACTTGGGAACGGATCCTTGAAGCGCAGCAGGCCGACCCGCGCGTGCGCCCCATCCGTCACTCTCGCAATAGCGGCCAGAGCGCGGCTCTCTGGACGGGGTTCAGCGCCAGTCGGGGCAATACGATCGCCACGCTCGATGGCGACCTGCAAAACGATCCCGCTGACTTCCCCCGCATGCTTGCGGCGCTGGGCTCCGCGGACCTGGTCTGCGGCGTCAGAACAAAGCGGATGGATAGCGCCCTGAGGCGCTTTTCGTCGAAAGTGGCGCGATGGGCAAGGAAGGCGGTTCTGGGCGTCGATTTTCGCGATTCGGGCTGCAATTTGCGCGTCCTCAAACGCGCGGTCCTCCAAACGTTGTTTCCCTTCGACGGGCTTCACCGGTTCATGCCGATCCTGGCCCAAGGAGCCGGGGTCGTTGTCATTGAAATGCCCGTGGCACATCGTCCCAGAACAGCGGGCCTCTCAAAGTACGGGGTTTGGAATCGTTTGGGC
>JANXQE010000345.1 GCA_025356925.1 Limisphaerales bacterium
GTCTGCCAACACGTTTGCTGCCGCGGCGTTCAAATTGGCCAACCCTGATGCGAGTTTGGCCAGCCATTTCCACATCCCCGCATTCATCATCCACAATTTGCGCTCAAGAACACCGGGTGTTTTCCTTATTCGGCGGCCGGAAGCTTCGATTGTGTCCTGGACGCTGTATTGGGAGGGCCGGATGAAACTGGAGGACTCGCTGGATTATTACGTCGATTTCCACCGCTCACTGCGTCCCTATCTGGCGCGGTTATTTGTTGTTCCTTTTGAGCAAACAACCCAGAGGTTTGGGGAGGTGATCAGAGACTTTAACTCAAGGTTTGGCACCGGTTACGCCTCGTTGCCCCCGAACGCGACAACTCGGGCCAGATGCAATACTTACGTGGAGGATTTTATACGTTCCGGCGATGGTTCGGTTAATGAATTTAGGGTCTCCCGTCCTTCGGCGAAGCGGGATGGCCTCAAACCGACGCTGCTAGCTGCTCTCCGGAAGTCGCCACGGCTGTCGCGCAAGCTTAAGACCGCCGAGGCTTTCTACACGCTGTACACGGGAACATCCAAAACAGCCGTTAACGCCCGCGAGAATGCGCTGAACGCGCCAGAGTGTTGGCCTTGACCACTGGACGAGCATGGCGTCCAACCCCGGATTAGATTGGGCGCCAGCAGGCAGGGTGCCGTCAAACGAGTCAACCCATAAAATGGTTCATTGCTGCTGCCATGCTGTTGACAGCAGCGGCGTAACCGCCAGCGTCGCCGCATGCTTCTCAAGCGGCGCATTCAATATGCCGGGCGCTGTACCACCTGATGAGCCGCGGCAATCGGCGCGAAGACATTTTCCTGGATGATAGCTCCAAGAACGCCAACGTCCGCTTACATGTCGCCATGAGAGCCACCGTGCCTGCGTATCCAGCGTAACGCCACGAAATCTGAAAGAAAATGAACCTGCTATGGCTTGCCCGGAAGCTTACGAATCGCAGCCCTGATAGGTTAGCCTACTTCGGCTGGGGTCGATACCTGGTCGAGACGCTTCAAAATGACATCGAGGATCTCCTGGTAACCGACCGGTTTCTGAAAGAAAGCGAGCGCGCCCGCTGCCAAGGCCTTGTCTTTATATTCAGCGGCTTCGCTGCCGGAGATCAGGATAACTGGTATCCGGCCTAACTCGGGGAACCGACGTAGCCACTGCATCACTGTAAAGCCGTTCCACTCCATCGCAGCCCCGGGAGGGAAGTTGATGTCCAGCACGATTAACTCGGCCTGGGCCTGTTCAGCCGTGCTCGCGACGGCCGCACTGTTAGTCGTGGTCGTAACAACAAAGCCATCGGACCTCAGCTTGAGCTCGAAAGCCTTCAACACCACGGGGTTATCGTCTACGACCAGGATTCTTCGATTTCGGCCGATAGACACGGGCGGATTGGCCACAGGAGCTGCTCCGGGCAGAAAGGGCTCTTTTTCTTTGGGTGGAGGACGTTGCCGCCCTTTAACGGGTTTCCCCGCTTTTTCCACTAGTTGTAGTGAGATCGGCATAGCTGCTACTCTTCGAGAATAGGCAGCCGTAATCGTGCCAAACGTCCATAGGCGATGGAAAAAGTGGATTCCCGTCCCAATTACCGAACCGGACGGTATTCGGACGGCAGGATCAGTTCCGTGGAGTCAGCCGGGTAACACGCGAATCGGCGGGGACTGCGTCCCGAGCGGGCCAAAGCTGGCTCATGAATTACGCTTGCTATTCCTTTGAAACCAGTCACTGTTTGGTTTGGTGATGACATTGGTTTTCGCTTCCATGGCATGGAAATCTATACGTGAATTCTATTCAGTAATGATTTGAGACTCGATCCTCGGGAACAGCCAGGCAATAGAAGCCAATCAGGAGATACGGAGATTAGATGAGTACAAAACTGTTCGTTGGGAACCTTTCCTTCGACATCACGGAAAACGACCTGCAGGACGCGTTTGCGGCCCACGGCACCGTAGTGGAAGCCAACTTGATGATGGACCGTGCGACCGGGCGGCCGCGCGGGTTTGGCTTCGTAACGATGAGCACGCCGGAGGAAGCCCAAAAAGCGATTAGTGCGCTAAACGGCAAAGAATTGGGTGGCCGTGCACTGACCGTCAATGTCGCCAGGCCGCGCGAAGAGCGCCCGGGTGGCGGTGGCGGGGGTGGTGGTCGCCGAGGTGGTTACGGTGGTGGCGGTGGTGGCGGCGGCGGCGGGGGCCGGAGTGGCGGGGGCGGCGGGGGCCGTGACCGTTACTGACCGGAAATCCACGTTACTTAGGCCCGAATTTCGGGCTTCATTCGTCGGTTCAGATTGCATCCAGCGCAGTTGCTCTGTGCTGGCGCAATCTTTTTATTCTTTATCACCGCATGAAAGAAGAGAGTATCGAGATCGAGGGAAGCATCCAATCCGTTCTCCCCGGCACCATGTTTCGCGTCGAGTTGGACAACAAACACCTGGTGCTGGCCACGATCTCCGGCAAGATGCGGAAACGTTGGGTCCGGCTCACCGTTGGTGATCGTGTGAAGATGGAAATGTCTCCCTACGATATGGACAAGGCTCGAATCATTTGGCGCCTCAAAGACGAGCCGCGCCCGGAAAATCAAATCTAGCGTTTGGTTGGATAAATTCGCGATAGCGCTGCGTGCCCTCACGCGGTGGCTCAGGTACCGGTTGCCTCTGCGACCAAGCAGTAGCACAGGAGCGCAATTGTTAGTTTTTCATTCTCCATGCTGGCCATTAAATATCATAAACTATTGATAATAAATGATCTGCACCATATGCGCTGTGGCAATCCGCCTTGATCGAAAAAGAATCTTCGGATATTTTGAACGGAACACCAGCATCAGCCTTCTAATCATTGTATTTGGTTGTTGACTGAGTTGTGGTTTGAGAGAAACAGCCGAGTCAGGTGCTCGGCAGAGTTGGGGGGCGGTCTCCTGGGAGGGGGGCCGCTCTTTTTATGCGGTAGGTGCTGAGCCCGAAACTTGGTTAGGCGTAATTAGCTTCACACAGTGGGGCCGGTGGGTTATGTGTAGGGCGTTCCGTCCGCGTTGAAGAACCGCAAGCCCGAGCCGTCTCGGCAGACTCCGATTGTGCAAGAAACATCTGGCAGCCCGTCATTACCTGTGCGCGAACCCTCCTCGGGAAACGTAGGAATGCGTTCCCTGTCCAACGATAGCCTGGTGGAAGAAGCCGCGAGAAAGGCTCTCAGCGCCCAGGAACTGGAAAAAACCCTCGAACGCTTTCGCGAACTCTGCCTCAAGCCCGGCGACGACGTTACGGCGCTGGAGGACACGGCGGAGACGCTGCGGAACGCTGGGTTCAAGAACGAGCTAATGCAGTTGCTGCGCAAGGCATTAACGATCCCGGAAGCCAATCCCCACGTCGGCGCGTTGTGGATCCGCCGGGTCGTGACCAGCAGGGTCTGGGATCATCGGTATCCACGCGACCTCGATGACCTCTGCGGCCATGGAGAAGTGGGTCACCGGGCAGTGCTCGAGTTTCTCGAAATCGCCGGCTCCAAGCGCCGCTCGCAATTAGTCCAACACACCCTCGCACGGCATGCGAAATGGCTCCGAACACATCCTAAAGGCTGGGCGGTTGCGGGCCGGGCGCTCGTGGAAGCCAGGTGTTATCATCAGGCGGCGAGGTGGATGTCCGGCTGGAGGAAGCAACCGGACCTGGATCTGCCGACGCTGCACTGCCTGGCGCTGGCGCTGCGTGCTACAGGCCGAATCAAACAGTCGGATGAGGTCGTGCGCCTCGCGCTCGCCCGGCCTGCCGCGGCTGAACAGTTCCCCATTTTCAAGCTGTGGTCCGCCCAGGACGAAGCCTTTTCCGGTCATACCCAAGCTGCTTCTGCCACTTTCAAGCAGATCGCGACCGACGGCTGGGACGACGACTCCCTTGCGCTCTACTACCTGGTGCGAGGCGTCATTCGGGTGCAGAAAGCAGAAAAAGGGAAGCACAAAGATGCCTTTGCGGTGGCTCGGGAACGGATCGCTGAGCTCTTTCGCAGAGTCCCGATCTACAAACGCGACGTCTTCCTGCGCCGCGAGTACCGCCGCTGCCTAGCGCGGATGGCGCGGGACTCGGGTGATTGGTCACCTGCGGTCCTGGGAACCTGGCGCAGCGCCGAGAGCCGGTCATTCCTGCTCCCGCTCCTGATCGTACCGGGGTTGCAGTTTTTTCTCCCGTGCTATCTCTACCGCCTCTGCTCTCGCCGCAAAGGCTCGAGCAAGTAAATCAACAGAGAATTGGAACGCGGGATTGGTGCGGAGATTGGGCGCAGAGAAACCCAGCGCTCCGCGCTTACGGACTCTGGGGTTTGAGTTCGAAATGGTGTGTTAGAGGCTTTCGTGCAGCGTCGATTTCGGCTTCGGCATCGGCAATCTGTTGATCCAACCTCGCCAGTTCCGTCTCACGCTTCGTCTCGGTTTCCTTGGACTGTGCCCATTCGGGGAAGGCATAGAGCTGAACATTGCGCCAGCGGCTGAAGTATAAATTGTTCTTTTGGAACACCAGGCTCAGCACCCGCTGGGCTTGCTTGGTAATTGGGCCGGCCTGGCTCGCGAGGTTCCAGCCTTTGGCGAGTTCCTCGCTCCTGACCTTTCCGACGGGTTCGGCATCAATGCTCAATTCATACGTGCCCGCCGGAAGGCCAGTAACCTGGAGCTCGTACCGATCAAGGTCTTCGAGAATGGGAGCGAGCTTCAGGGCGGGTCCGGCCTTTTCATCGATCGGCATCGGCAGGGCTTCATCACGGCGTTCGAAATTCAACCTATTGCCGGAGGCACTGAAACCTTCGACCGCGCAACCTTCGGAGCCGACTTTTCCCGTGGCCACATCAATCGCGACGCGCGAAACCAAGGCCGGTGCGCCGAGGCCTTTCAAAATCGCCCAGGCCATTACGGTGTGCCCGATTGGTCCCGGGTGGACAGCGTCACCGCCACCCACAAAACCGGTTGAGCTATTCGGACGCTCGCGCAGAAGCATGGCCATGTAGGGATCAAACTGATCAACGAAAGTTGCTCCTGCTTTCGCGGCGACTTCCTTCAGGCCATCGGAGAACTTACGCAAGGATTGGTTGCGGATGTCCTGATCGGGGTCCGATCGTTTGTCCTCAATGGGTTGAGGTGTCAGGAAAGCTACACGGGCGCCGTTAGCCTTTAGCAATTCCGCGATGGCGGTCTGACTTCGCACATATGCCTTGAATATGTCCTCACGAAATGCCTGGTACGAGTGATCGTTCATGCCGAACTTGACCGTCACGAACGTTGGCTTGAGCGGCAGCACATCTCGCTCTAACCCGCGCTTGACAGAATCCTGGACCATTTTCTGTTGAGCGGGGTCGTCGGCCGCGAAGAGTTTAGCCTCGTCCGGATGCGAGCGTTGCCTGAGCCAGGAAGTGTCCCCACCCCACCCCACATTGCGAAACCAGAGTTTCCATTGCGGATGCCTGGTCAGGGCGTAGGCCTCAATGTAAGTGGTGTACAGTCGTTGCTCAGTAATGCTATCTCCGAGGAACACGACGCGATCCCCATCGTGGATGAGGAAATCGGCGCCGATCGCGGTGGTTGCAATCGAACAAACTGCAAGGAATCCGAACAAGAGTCTTTTGGCGGGGATTTTCATGCGGAACGGATGTTATCGCGGCATAGGCAAATGCCGCAAGCTAGTTAAGCTGCAGTTTAAGTACAGAATACTGCGCACCAAACCCGTGCGCGCCTGAATCTCGGCTGCAAACCTATCCTTCAACGGCGTCCAAAAACCGGGGAGGACGGCGCGCTCTTGTGGCCTGCTCAAACCCGAACGCAATGCCTAACAGTTTGGGCTCGCTCCAGGCTCCACCGAAGAAGGAAATCCCCACGGGCAAGCCGTGAACCAGGCCCGCCGGCACAGTAATGCTAGGATAGCCGGCCACCGCCGCGAGGGTAGTGCTGTCGCCGAGCCCATGGTCACCCAGCACCCAATCCGTCAGGTGCGCCGGGGTGGAGGTCGGTGCTACAATCGCGTCGAGGTGATGCTCGGTGATGGCAGCATCTATGCCCTCGACACAGGCCAGCCGCCGACAAGTCGCCAGCGCCTCGACATAAGCCTGGTCTCTCAGCGAGCCTTTGGCTTCGGATTTGAGCAATTCCTCCTGGCCAAAGCACTGCAGTTCCTGTTCACGATGCTCTTCGTTAAAACGAATGATGTCTTTGAGGGTGCGGACCGGGGCGTTCGAACCCAACGTGGCCAGATAGGCGTTCAGGTCCGCTTTCATTTCATAACGCAAAACCTCAATTTCAGCGGCCTCCAGTTCCGGGGGTTTGGGGACGGGCACAGGATCGATTAATTCCGCCCCGCAACGCTTCATCTCGAGAAGTGCGAACTCCATTAACTCATCCACTTTCGGGTGAAAACCGAAGAAATTGCGCGCGATCCCGAGCCGCCTGCCGCGAAGCCCATCGGAATCGAGAAAGCTCGCATAGTCCCGCTGCCCTTTGGCGGAGCTCTGGACAGAAGCGGGATCGGCTGGATCGGTCCCCGCCAAAACACCGAGCAAAACTGCCGCGTCGCTAACCGTTCGGGCCATGGGTCCGGCTGTATCCTGGCTATGGGCGATGGGGATGATGCCAGACCTGCTGACCAGACCCAGGGTGGGTTTGATGCCCACAATCCCGGTGAACGAAGAAGGAGAAAGAATTGACCCGTCGGTCTCGGTGCCCACGGCAACCGCGCATAAGCTGGCGCTCACCGCCACAGCCGAGCCAGAGCTGGATCCCGAAGGATTGCGATTCAACGCATACGGGTTGCGGGTTTGCCCGCCCTGCCCGCTCCAGCCGCTGGTCGAGAGGGACCCCCGGAAATTGGCCCACTCGCTGAGATTCGTCTTGCCCAGCAAGACAGCCCCAGCCGCGCGCAAACGCTCGACCAGGAACGCATCCCGGTTTGGAATCGAGCCCTTGAGCGCCAGGGAGCCGGCGGTCGTCGTCATCCGATCATGCGTATCGATGTTGGCTTTGATCAAAACGGGGATCCCATGCAACGGACCACGCCGACCTTTGGCCAGTCGTTCCTTGTCCAATTCAGACGCCAGGAGCAGGGCATCCGGGTTCAATTCGAGAATTGAGCTGAGCCTGGGACCACGGCGATCAATTGCCTCGATCCGGGCCAGGTACCGCTTCACAAGCGACACCGCTGAAGCCTTTCCCCGGTCAACCAACTCCTGGAGTTGGGCGATGCTCAGTTCGTCCAACTCGAACGACTTTACACGACGAACTCGCCGCGCGATCGGCGTCCAATCCAAGTCCCTGGACACTGCCGGCGCGGCCAATGCGGCGACCCCACTGATCGCCGTCAGTCGCAGGAAATCTCGTCGCTTCATCATTCGGCTTCGGACAGGCTTTACCACGCCGGCGGCGATTCGGGAAGAAGGAAGTTTGCGCGACTTCCTTCGGGCAACCTGGCCCTCAAGCGCTTCGCGGTCAGCCAGTGTTCACCGGTAATTCTTCAGCTTCGGTCCGGCCGGGAACCCTGAGGGCCGACCTGCCGCCCACTTCGCTGGAGATGATCGCAGCCGCCACTATTCCCAAAAGGCCGCAGCTCAACCAAAGGGCAGTCCGGCTGATAGCGAACAAAAACATGCCCAGGGTCGGCCCGAATACAAAGGCAGCGGCCCAAACCATCCCGTAGGTGCCCATATACAAACCGCGACGGCTTTCCGGCGCCAGGTCGGCCACGTAAGCGCCGGTCACCGGCATGCTGATCATTTCACCAAACGTAAACAGACAGGTCGTCAGCATCAGTAAGGGCAGCGTACGTTCCAGCAGATTCGAGGCGAAGCCCAGGCCGATGAGCAGAAAGCCGACGGCAATGACCGGTCGGGCCGGGTATCGTTTGGTGATCGTCGTCAGAGGCAGTTCGCATAAAACCACCAGCAGACCGTTAAAGGAAATCACGAGCCCATAGGTGGCGGCCGAGAACCCGCTGCGGGTGATTTCCAGGCTCATCGTTGAAAACACCTGAACGAACACGACGCCGATCACCAGGCAGGCGCACACGACCTGGCGTAAGCGATGATCGTCGCGCAGCACGCGAACGGTTTCCATCAAGCTCCCCGCCGACCGGGCACCCCGCAGGCCGGTCGGCAAGGCGAACCAGGCCACCAGGCCAAAGAGCACGGAGGTGGCGGCATCACCCAGGAACAGCAACGTGAACGATTTTTTAGCTAACAGCCCGGCGGTGGCCGGGCCGAACGCCCAACCGGCATTGAAGCTCATGCGGTAGGCGGCATAAGCCGTCAGACGTTGTCCGGCAGGGACTAGATCCGCGAGCAACGCGCTGCTCGCAGGCCGGTATAACTCGCCCGTCAAGCCTGCGATCCCGGAGAAAAGGATGATCATCGGCAGGCCGTGTGCCTGGGAAAGGCAAAGCATGGCTGCCGCGGCCGAGAACATGGATAGCACAATGGTTTTGCGGCGCCCGATTCGGTCGGCAAGGGTGCCCCCCAGCAAACAGGCACCCAGCGTGCCGATTCCGTAGGCGGCAATCGGCAGCCCGGCTTGCGCCACCGAATAGCCCAACCGTGTCATGTAGATCGCCAGGAACGGAACCACAAAAGTGCCGAACTTGTTCAGAAAGGTTCCAAAAAACAGAATCCAGGCTCCGCGAGGCAGTGCCCCCAGACTTTCTTTGAGGCTGGCATTTTTCTCATTCATGGCTCGGGTCGTTTTATCCGCCAGGTGCCGTGGGAAACAAAAAACCCACCGGCCTTTCAGCGGGTGGGTCTCAAAAATCCAGTGGTTACTATCAGCTATGGAGATTCAGCAGCCCAACCGCAGGTGTGGCGTGGGACGACATTCGTCACCAGGCGCCACCACGTCATGCGGAGACCGTACGCCTTGGTGTGGCGCGGCTTCGACGACGTCGGTTGAGGCTTAATCTGCATTGAACGATCGCTAATATGGAACAGTTCACTCTTTAATCAACATATTTCTGCCTTTTCAGAATCAAACCCATCGGGCCATGACCGGGGTCAAACCACCAGGAATGAGTGAAGGAAAATAGGGGTTTGCTGTGTATCAGCGGGTGCGACGAGTTCGCCTGCGCGCGTGCTCTGAACCGGAAAGGGCGCCCGCCTCAGGGCGCCGTAATGGTGCATGACTTACTCTGACCACACACCGTAGTGGTAACCGTCCACGTGCCGGAAGCCGGGTCGGAGTTCTGATGGCGGCCCGTCCCAGGCATGATCGGAAATGGGGGCTCCGCTCGGGGGAGTCACCGTGACTTGCGGCTGCCCGCAAGTTGGAGGAACGCCTTTGGGAGGATTGGCGCCGCCGGAGAAATTGATCGGCGTTAGAGCACCATTGAGCGTCCCGAATCCGATCGCGCACCAGGGCGAACAATTGCATGCCGGAGGCGGCGGCCACACCTGCACTTCCACCTTGAACTGCGCGGCGGCGTACGAATTGGTCGCCGGCGCGAGGATTTCAATTCCGGCTGTCTCGGTCCGGTTGGAACCAGTGCCCGAGTTCGTGTACGTGAAGGACTTCATGATCGCGATCAAACTGGTTCCCCACGCCAGGCCAACTCTCAAGGGCCACGCCGGTCCTCAAGCTTGCCGGTTTGTCTTGATCCCAAACGATTCGAATGAGCCTGACAGGTTCTCCACCGAGCGATAACCTGGCAGCAATGGTCCCTTCGCGCATAAAACGTCTGGCTGCGCTGCTGGTCGTTTTATCGATCTGCTTAACGACGCTTGTGTTTCGGGGCAAGCACAGGGCACTCCGGGCGCCGAAAGTGGCTCGCTCGGAAAGCTTGATCAGCCCCGAAGTTTTGGCCCAATTTGGCGCCATCGAGACGCGCGAACAGCGGCTCGATGAAACAACCTGGGCGAAAGAACGGCGCGCCGAGGAGTACGGCGCCGTGTTCGAGGCGCTCTGGGATGGGCTCAACCGCGCGACCAACAAGTTTGAACTGCTCGCATCGTTTCCAATCGGTGAACTTGTGGTCAGCCAGTACAGCGCACCGCACAGCCTGGTTCACCAAATTCAGGTGTGGCTGCCGGTTGGACCACGGGCGGCCTGGCGGCAGCGTGAGTGGCAGGAGATCCTGGCGGACGCGCAGCGGAGCGGCTGGCGACTCGATCATATTGAATTTCGCCAGCGGAGCTTTGATCCCGGCACCGCGACTGAATCCGAGCGGAGCCGATTCTCCTTCCGCGCTGACGTTGGCAACACCCAAGAGTTGCAACGGGCCACGTTGGAAGGTGATCTCCTCGTGGATTGGGACACATACGCGCCGATTGCCCAGCCGGTGATTAAACACCTGGACGCCAGCCACGTGACCATTCGCAGCCGCCGCGGGGAGGCCCCGTTTGTGCCGATCCTGACCGAGACAATTCCGCCGCCCGACAAGTGGCTCTTTATCGATCCACTCATCCTGTACGATTTGGATGGCGATGGATTGTCCGAGATAATTCTGGCGGGCAAGAACCTGGTCTATCGACGCCGGCCCGATGGACGATACGAGCCGGGACCACTCTGCAAGTATTCGCCGGGCAAACTCTTGACGGCAATCATCGCGGACTTCGACGGCGACGGTGTCGCGGATCTTTTGTGTGCCAAGCCCGAAGGGTTGTTCTTGTTCAAGGGTTCGCGTCAAGGGAGTTTCGATGAACCCGGACGGTTGGTGTGGGCGGCGAAGCCACCGCTAACGTATGGACAGGTTCTGACCTGCGGCGACATCGACGGCGATGGTGATCTGGATCTTTTCCTGGGGCAGTATAAAAGCCCTTATTTCCACGGCCAGATGCCAACGCCGTACTACGATGCCGTTGATGGGGATCCGGCGTATCTACTGCTAAACGACGGAAAGGGGAATTTCACCGACGCTACCGAGAGCGCCGGTCTTAAGAACAAACGTGGCCGGCGGTCGTATAGCGGCTCGTTCGTGCGGTTGGAAGGAGACCCAAACCTGAGTCTGGTGGTGGTGAGCGATTTCTCCGGGTTGGATGTTTACCGCAATGACGGCCACGGTCATTTCACGGACATTACCCGGAAGTACGTCCCGGACCCGATGGGCCTTGGCATGGGGCACGCATTCGCCGATTTCAACGCGGACGGCCGCCTGGACCTGCTGATGATCGGGATGGATTCTCCGGCGGTAGATCGCCTCGAACACCTCAGGCTGTGGCGACCGGGCGCGCGCGCGGATGCCACATTCAGATCGCGGCTGGCTTGTGGGAACAAGCTGTTGCTGGCCCGTGCCGGAGGAGGCTTCGAGGCATCCGCCTTGAGCGCGTCGATCGCACACTCCGGTTGGTCCTGGGGTTGTAGCGCGTTCGACTTCGATAATGACGGGTTTCCAGACGCGTACATCGCCAATGGCCAGGAGAGCAGGGCCACCGTCCGCGATTATGAAAACGAGTTCTGGTTGCATGATATTTATGTCGCGGCTTCGACCAACGACCGCGCCACGGACCTATACTTTCAGTCTAAATTCACTCGCACCCGCGCCCGCGGCCAATCCTATGGGGGTTACGACGTGAACCGCCTGTACTTAAACCAGGGCGCGGTCGCCTTTCTGGAAGCCGGTCACTTGCTGGGCGTGGCTCTGGAA
>JANXQE010000346.1 GCA_025356925.1 Limisphaerales bacterium
AGGTGCCGCCCGGCACGAGGTTTTTGACCATGTCATAGTGTTCCAGAAAAGTCGGCTGATGACAGGCCACGAAGTTGGCGCGGGTAATAAGGTAGGTCGACCTAATCGGCTGGGGACCAAACCGCAAATGCGAAACGGTCATCGAGCCTGACTTCTTGGAGTCGTACACGAAGTATCCCTGGGCAAAATTGGGCGTCTCTTCACCGATGATTTTGATCGAGTTCTTATTGGCGCCCACCGTGCCATCCGCGCCCAGGCCGTAGAACATCGCGCGTATGACGTTATCGGGTTCGGTTGAGAACCCGGGGTCATACTCCAGGCTGGTATGGGAAACGTCGTCGTTGATCCCGATGGTGAAATGATTCTTCGGAGTTCCGCGCTTAAGATTATCAAACACGCCTTTGACCATGGCAGGCGTGAATTCCTTCGAGGAGAGCCCATACCGGCCGCCGATCACTTTGGGGAGGCTCCTGAGCTTGCCCCATTGACTGGCGTGTCCCTCGTAAAGCGCCGCGATGACGTCCTGATAGAGAGGCTCTCCGGTCGCTCCGGGCTCTTTGGTGCGATCGAGAACGGCGATTGTTGTCACCGTGGCCGGCAACGCTTCGAGAAAGCGTTTGCCGTCGAAAGGCCGGTAAAGCCGCACTTTCAGCAACCCGATTTTCTCGCCTTTGGCAGTCAGACACTCGACGGCCTCGTGCGCGGCCTCGCACCCTGAGCCCATGATAACAACGACTCGCTCCGCATCAGGAGCACCCACGTAATCGAACAAATTGTAGCGGCGCCCAACTTGGGTTGCGAACTCGTCCATCACCTGTTGGGTGACGTCGGCGCACGCCGCATAAAATGGGTTGCAGGTCTCGCGGGCTTGGAAGAAGGCATCGGGGTTCTGGGCGGTGCCACGAAGAACCGGCCGGTCCGGCGTCATGGCGCGGGCACGATGCGACGCGATCAGCGCGTCATCAATCAACGCCGCCATGTCCGCCTTTGTCAGCATGGCGATCTTGGAAACCTCATGCGAGGTCCGGAACCCATCAAAGAAATGGACAAACGGAATGCGCGTTCGGAGCGAAGCGGCTTGCGAGATCAGAGCGAAGTCCATGGTCTCCTGGACCGAAGCGGCCCCCAGCATGCCCCAACCGGTAGACCGGCAAGCCATGATATCGCTGTGGTCACCGAAAATAGAGAGAGCATGCGTGGCTACGGTGCGCGCCGTCACATGGAACACTGTCGGCAACAGCTCGCCGGCGATCTTGAACATGTTCGGGATCATCAACAGCAGCCCCTGGGACGCGGTGAAGGTGGTGCTCAGCGTGCCGGTTTGCAACGCGCCGTGCACCGCGCCGACCGCACCGCCCTCGCTTTGCATTTCTACGATCGAGGGAATCGTGTCCCATAGATTGAGTTTGCCTTCCGAGGCCCACTGTTTACTCGAAAACAAATCAAACTCGTTCCACCAGCATCAGGCATTCGAGGTAGCACATGTGTATATCTCGCTCATGTATCTGGCAGCTTCAGGAATTGGTGCAAACTGCAGATTATA
>JANXQE010000419.1 GCA_025356925.1 Limisphaerales bacterium
CCCTGCCTGGTCTCGCTACAAAACCACGACTCCGTTTACGTGGCCCAACCTCGAAGAATGCGCCGTGAATGTTATCCCGCCAAAGGATGGCACGATGGACTTCTTCTATTTATACAGTCTCGCGCGGGGTGAAATGTTTTGGCGCAGGCCGAGCAGTGGGCTGAAATTCGGCTATCGGTTTGATCCCCGTATTTTTCCTTACGCATGGCTTTTTGCGTCGTACGGCGGATTTCTGGAACACTACACGATCATCCTCGAGCCGTGCACGACGATGCCGATGTCGGTTAAGGAAGCCGCCAGCCAACAGAACTGCTCTATGCTGGGCGCGGGCCAGGTTCTCGAAACTGAGGTCAGCCTCTACGCCGGCCGGCGTGAATCAGAATAGGATGATCGTATGAACGAGCGTCGAAAAATCGTGGTGACCGGAGCGTCATCAGGGATCGGGCGAGCCACCGCTTTGCGTTTTGCTGCGGACGGCTGGGATGTGTGCGTGAACGCGCGACGGAAGGAACGTTTGCAGGAACTGGTCCGAACCTTTCCAAGCGGGGATCACCTGGTGTGCGCGGGCGACTACAGCGACCCGCTGGTGGTGGAAGAAATCGGGAAGCACCTGCGTGAACGCTGGGGACGGGTGGACGCGCTGGTGAACTCGGCGGGAGTGTCGCAGTCCTCAGACGTGGTCGACTCTTCCCTCGAAGATTGGCGCAAGCCGTTCGACACGATGTTTGGAGGAGGCGTGCGCATGACCCGGTTGTGCGTGCCGCTCATGAGGCACGGCGGAAGAATCATCCACGTTACATCGATTCACGCTGACCGAGCCGAGGCTGGCTCAAGCTCCTACGCCATGGCCAAAGCTGCGCTCAACCAATACTGTCGCGGACTCGCGGTCGAACTTGCGCCACGCGGCATTCTGGTCAACGGCATCGCTCCGGGGTTCATCGATACCGAGATGAGCATCGGTCCGGATGGAACCAGTGAGCTCGAAACAAAGTGGTTCCGGGACAATTATGTCGCGGGGCATCACCTGCCCTTGCGGCGGGCCGGCCGGCCAGAGGAGATTGCCGGCGTGGCGGCATTTCTCGCGGGACCGGACGCCACTTATCTGACCGGTCAAGTCATCACCGTCGACGGCGGGCTGACCATCACGTTCTGAACCTGCCAACAAATGAAGATCGAAGCCGTCGATTTCTTCTATTTCTCGATGCCGGTGGTCCACGACGTAGGAGACGGCAGCCAGGACGCGCTGCTGGTCCGGGTGCGGGCCGGGGGCTATACGGGCTGGGGCGAGTGCGAAGCAGCCCCATTGGTCTCGATGGCGAGTTGGAATTGCCCCATGTCGCACAGCGCCTGCAAACCGCTGAGCGCGTCGGTCCTGGGTCAAGAGCTCGATAGCCCCACAGATATACGCCGCATCAACGCTCTGGTCCGCGCTAACAGCTTCGATCTGTTGCAAACGGACCACACGCTTTCCGGCATCGACATCGCGCTCTGGGATCTGCTGGGCAATAAGCTGAGCGAACCGGTCTATCGTTTGCTGGGGTACCAGCGCGCTTACCCAAAGATCGCTTATGCCTCACAGTTGTTCGGCGACGACGCGCAAGCGACCCTGGCAAAGGCCCAAGGAGTGGCCCGGCAGGGCTTTCGCGCGGCGAAATTCGGCTGGGGGCCGTACGGGCGGGGAACGGTGGAGCAGGATAACGACCAGGTGCGCGCAGCACGCGAGGGGCTTGGCAAGGAATGCACGCTGCTGGTTGACGCAGGCACGGTTTGGGGAGACAACGTGGGCGAAGCCGAAAAACGGTTGCCCGCATTGAACGAGTGCGGGGCCGTATGGCTGGAAGAACCTTTTGTGTGCGGCGCGCTCGAGGCCTACAAGAGGCTGGCATCGCGCAAGAGCTCCTTCGGACTCGCAGGCGGCGAGGGGTGCCATGATTTCTACCAGGCAAAAAACATGATCGATTTTGCGGAGGTCGGGTACATCCAAATCGATGCCGGCCGGATCGGGGGAATTACCACTGCCAAAGCCGTGGCGGATTACGCGGCGAGCAAGTCGGTGCAATTCGTTAACCACACGTTCACGACGTCGCTGGCGCTGAGCGCCTCGGTCCAACCCTACGCCGGTCTGGAGCAACACTTGCTC
>JANXQE010000427.1 GCA_025356925.1 Limisphaerales bacterium
CGGCGCGATCGGCGCGACGCTGCGGGTCAAAGCCACGACCGCTGGTGCGCTGAGTGTCGGCACCTTGAACATCGATCCGGAGTTGGGCCGGCTCGAATCGTGCCAGGACATCGAGCACCCCGGGAATCGCACGAGGGATACCGGCCCCCATCAGGATATAATCCACGTTGGCGAGCATCGCGCCAAAAATTGACGGCAGTGTGGGGAGTTGGATTTTTTCGAGATAGTTAATGCCGACCGGTCCGTCGTGCCCTTCTTTGGCGAGGAAGACCTCCACGAAGTTGGCCAGGACGGTCAACTCGACGAGGGCGGGCCGGGGCCGAAGCGTGGGCATGGCGGTGGGTTTGAAGGGGGCGGTGGGAGCTTTGCCACCGGGGATAAAGAAGTCCCGAATCGCTCGGTCAGCCATTTCGGGAACGGGGAAGTGTCGCAAGGCTCGGCGCAAATCGCCGCCGGGGTCCCCCAGTTGGAGGCGCCGCGCCAGAACCACGGCCAGTGCAGTTCCCGAGACGGTGCCGAGGTGGCCCAGGCGGGATACGGCGCGAGCGAGGGGCCAGCCGGAGACTGCTAAACCCATTCCGCCCTGAATGATTCGAGGGAGCAACATAAAAAACATAGCCACGCCAGTCCGTCCAACAGCGGGTAAAACGCTGGCGAAAAACGTGCGGTCACGACGTGTGGGTGCAGCTTACTGTCGGGGCCGGGCAAAGCAAAGAGCATAAAAAGAAAGAGACGCGATGAACGCGTCTCTTTCGAGTTCCAAAAATATTCGAGTGGTCACAGCGCTAGCGCTGTCCCACCAGCCTTATTTGGCGTCGCTCCCGCGCTTCGCTTCCCAATCCCGTTTCACGGGTTCCCCATTTCGTTCGAATTCCATCTGGCCTTTGATCGCGTCGCCGCTAATTTTGCCGGTGTATTTCGTCGTCACCTTGTTGCCGTTCATTTCGCGGGTGGTGCTGAACGAGAGATCGTCGCCCTTCAATTTGCCCTCCTGGACCTCGGTGTCGCGATTCGTGCCGTCGCGGCCCGGAGTGCTAATCGTGCCGGTCACCTTCTCACCGTCAACTTTGAACTTTGCGGTGATCTTCCGGTCAGGGCCGCCTTGACGCCCCTTGAGAACCCAAGACCAACTGCCCGAGGCATCGGCCTTTTTATCCTGTGCCTGGGCTTGTGAAAGGAAACCGACCGCGAGAATTGCGCCGAGGGCGACGGTCGTTAGAGACGCTAACATGTTGTTTTTGAAATGCATATCTTCCAGTTGGTTACGTTGTTTATGAGCTTCCGGCAAGCACCCTTGCAGCGCGCCTCCGGAAAGGGCCATCTTCGGATTGGACGCTTTTGCCCGGACACAGGTTACAAGAGAACCCGTTGACATCCGCGCCGCCCATGCTAAGGGTGAGCTGTTATGAAATCATCCCTAATGCTCTGCGCGGTGCTGCTTATGCAAACCCTAACCCTTTCAGCCGGTTCCATCCAAGACGCCACTGTCAAGGACATCGATGGCAAGGAAGTCTCCCTCAACGCGTATCGCGGGAAGGTGCTCCTGATCGTCAACGTCGCGTCCCACTGCGGATTTACGCCGCAATACAAGGAACTCGAAGCCGTTTACGAGAAGTACAAAGACCAGGGGTTTGTTGTGCTCGGTTTCCCTTGCAATCAGTTCGGTGCGCAGGAACCCGGCACCAATGAGGAAATCAAACAGTTCTGCTCCAGCAAATTCAACGTCACTTTTCCATTGTTCGACAAAATCGAGGTCAATGGACCAAACCGCCATCCCCTTTACGGCTCGCTTGCCGGTAAAGACTCGCCCTACCCTGGCGACATCAAATGGAACTTCAGCAAGTTTCTGATCGGCCGCGATGGCAAGATCCTGAAGCGCTTCGAATCGCGAGTGGTGCCGAATTCTCCCGAGGTAACTCAGGCGATCGACGCTGCATTGGCTACCAAGTGAGCTGGAGTTCGAGATTTCAGCCGGTAATCTAAGCGCGAGCGAAATCGCCCCGGAGATCAGTCACGCTGCCTTGCGGGTAATCATATTTTGTCTTGCCGCTCGACCTCGGCGGTACGGCATATTATTTTTTTGTTGCTGGGTGTCGGCAGAGTCCGTTGGCAGTAGCGTGCTCCTTACTAACTTGTAGTGATGCTCCTGCACATTACCCATCTACAGGTTAACTGGAAAACGATTGCTCGTGGTTGCTTCGCGCCAGTGACAAGGAAAACGGTGGATGGGGTCGTAGCTCAGTTGGTAGAGCGTCTCGTTCGCAACGAGTTAGGTCGATTTTTCCCTCACTTTTACCCGTTTCACCCATCTTCTTCTCACCTTTCCCTGCCGGTGTTTGGTGCGTATTTACCTTTTAACGCACTTCTTCCGAAATCTGCTGATTTCCTGGCCTTCGTATAGAAGCTCTGTTAGAGGCTGCGGGTGTTGCATGGCCCGTCCCAAACGACCAAAACAGCTTTACGCGAGTGCCGACCTTGCAGAGAAATACGCCATAGCGACGTTCAAGAGTTGGTGCAGGAAATTCGGATTGATACCTGAAGGAAACAATCCGAAGGGAATCTTGAACAAAATCAAAGATGGACTATTCAATCGCGTCCATCGTGGAAACCTGCCGGCGCTTGGATATCAATCTCAGAGAATATCTCCGGGACGTCCTTCCGAAACTCGGGGAATGGCCAATCAACCGCGTGGGCGAGTTGACGCCCACCGCCTGGAAGGCCGCGCAAGCCAAGAAATCCTAACATCCGCGCAGTTTACCCACCACGCGCGATTCGGCCTAGACGGGGTTAGCTACACGGATACAATCGTCGTATGCCACCCGAAACGGATACGCCTGACCATAGCAGCCCGCGCGGGGACCTGGCTGTGTTTGCTACCACGCATTGGAGCGTAGTGCTGGCGGCGGGTCACAGCTCGGCGCCGAGCGCGCAGGCGGCACTGGAAAAGCTCTGTCGCGCGTACTGGTATCCGCTTTACGTTTTCGCCCGGCGGCAGGGAAACAGCCCGGAAGATGCACAGGATCTGACGCAGGACTTTTTTGCCCGGCTCCTGGAGAAGAACTACCTCGCGAAGGCCGACCCCGATCGCGGAAAGTTCCGGACCTTCCTATTGAGATCCTTGAAGAACTTTCTTGTTAACGAGTGGAAGCTGGCGGGCCGTCTGAAACGTGGTGGGGGTGTGGAGTTTCTTTCAATTGACACGAACGCAGCAGAGGATCGGTACGCGGCGGAGGTGCCAGAAGAATTTAATCCGGACGCCGAGTATGAAATGCGCTGGGCGGTAACCCTGGTCGAGCAAGTGTTAACCGCTCTGCGCGAGGAATTCAACGCAGCACATAAAGCCCAGCTTTTC
>JANXQE010000441.1 GCA_025356925.1 Limisphaerales bacterium
GCGGAGTTGGCTCGGCTCTCCAACGTGCAGTTCGAACCCGATAACGGACTGTTCAACCATAACTTTCGCACCATGGTGATCGACGCCGCGGGTCGTTTACAGATGGTCTTCCCCACGGGAGGAGATCTCTCGGAGGCTCTCGTTTCAGAGATGCTCAAGGCCACCGGCGCCGTGACCAACAAAACATCATGAAAGGCGTGCGGGCCGTTGCCGCCATCACCATTTTGACTCTGGCCGCGTGCCTCGCGTCGCTGCTGAACTCCTGCTCCACTGAGCCGCTAACACTTACCGCGGCCCCTGAGATCGCCGGCGCAACCTTTGTGGGCAACCGGAGTTGCGCTGAATGCCATACCAATATCTCCCGCATCTTCCCCGCCAGTGCCCACGCCCGCCTCCATCTCCAGGACACCCGGGCCGCGGGCCAAACCGGCTGCGAGTCCTGCCACGGTCCCGGTAGTCTCCATGTCGCCAGCGGCGGGGGGCGGAGCAAATTTATTGTGAATCCCGGCAAAGATCCTGCCGCCTGTTTTGAGTGTCATCGCACAATTCAGGCCGAGTTTCACTTGCCCCAACACCATCCGGTCCTGGAACAAAAAATGAATTGTGTCCAGTGCCACGACCCGCACGGCAATGACATTCTCAAGCCGGCGAGCGGCCTTGCCCTGGCGCGTCCCAATGAATCCTGTGCGCAGTGTCACCGGGAACAAACCCGTCCGTTTGTTTTCGAACATCCCGCGCTGCGTGAAGGTTGCACTGTCTGCCACAGCATTCATGGTTCCATTAACGCCAAGCTGCTCACCCAGCGGGACTCAAATCTTTGCTTGCGGTGTCACGCCCAGGTCCAGGGCCCGAGCGTAGCTCGGGGGCAAATCTATATCGGGAATATCGACCATAGCAGTTTCATGCGCATGGGGTCCTGCTGGTCCTCAGGCTGCCACACCGCCATCCACGGCTCGAACGTCGATGTACGGCTGCGCTACTGAAGGCCTCGTGAACACGACGCGTGAGGCAAGACACAGCGGCGCCGCCAAACCACCACACCGCGTCCTGCGCCTGCCCCGTTGGGCTGCCCTTCTCTGGCTCTGCCCTGTTTCAACTGCCGTGGCGGTCGAGATCGACGAAAGCAAACTGTCGCCGGCGGCATCCCAGAAAATTGACTTTGTCCGCGATATCAGCCCCATCCTGAAGACCGACTGCGTGAAATGCCACTCCAATGAGAAGCCGAGGAGCCACTTTCACCTGAACTCCCGCGAGTCCGCACTCAAAGGTGGCGATCACGGCGTGGATATCATTCCCGGACAGAGCGCCCAGAGTCCGTTAATCCAATTCGTCGCCCGGCTGAATGAGGAAATGGCCATGCCGCCCGAAGGCCGGGGCACTCCGCTAAGTGCAAGGGAAATTGGCTTGCTCCGCGCGTGGATAGATCAGGGACTCGTTTGGGAACCTGCTTTGCAGGAGCCAGCGACCCAACTCGCCTTTACGCCTACCGTGGGTGCGACCGCCGTCAAAGGTGATGCGAACAACTTCCGTGAGCTCTATTGGCAGCGCGAGGGCTGGAACGGCGGATTGGGGGAATTCGACATGGTGGAGAGTTACGGCCCCGATTCCAGGATCACCGCGGCGGGCCATGCGTTGCTGGATGATTACAAGCTCACCTTGTCGGCCGAGAAAAACGATCTGGGCTTCGCTCGCTTCGGCTGGTCACAGTTCCGCAGGTATTACGATGATAACGGCGGGTATTACCCGTTATTCACCCCAGATACTTTCAGCCTGGCCCGCGATCTCCACATGGATGTGGGGCGGGCCTGGACTGAGTTCGGGCTCACGCTGCCGCGCTGGCCCAGGATTGTCCTGGGCTACGAATACCAATACCGGGAGGGCACTGAATCCACGCTCCAGTGGGGCCCGGTGAGCAACGGAACCGAAATTCGCAATATTTACCCGGCCTTCGAGAATATTTCTGAAAAGGTCCACATTTTGAAATTGGATGTGGATTATGAGCTGGCGGGTTTCTACCTGAGCGACAACTTTCGGAGTGAATGGTACGATCTCGAAACCCGCAACTACAACGAGAGTTCGTTCACTCTGGGCGCTTCGACCATGGCCTTGACCACTGCTGCAGACCAGGAACGGAATTTTCAGAGGGCCAACACGGTCCATCTCGAAAAGCAGGTCACCGATTGGTGGCTGGTCTCGGGAGGTTACCTCTACAGCCGGTTGAGCGGGGATGGCTCGGTCAATGTGGAAACCTTGAATCCTGCCGTGCTGGACCCCACCTTCGTGGCGCCCGGGTGGAATTCTCAATCCATCCAATTGGCGCGCGAGTCGCACGTTTTTAGCGTGAGCTCGCTCCTGGGGCCGTGGGAAGGCCTGAGTCTTTCGCTCGGCACACAAAATGAATGGACACGCCAAACCGGATTCGCCACGGCCAATGTCAACCTCGCCCTGCCCTTTGCCCCCTTCATCTTCCCTCTCGACCAACCTGAGATCGTCCAGTCAGATTTGGACCGTTCGATCTTCACTCAAGACGTGGGCCTCCGCTTCACGCGCATCCCCTTTACGACGCTGTTTGCCGACGCCCGGTTCCAGGAGGACACGGTCGGCCAATCCGAGGAGGAGCTGAACGGTCTGAGCCCATTTCTCCGCGATACGGACATGAAGAGCAACTTGACGGATTTTCGAGTTGGTTTCAACGCGTCTCCTTGGCGGCGGCTGTCTCTCAGCGCGCATTACCGGAGGTACGACAATACAACCGATTACCAAACCCCGCTCAAAGAACCTCCTGGTCTTGAAGGTTATCCCGGTTTCATCCGCTGGCGGGATCTGGTTTCCAACGAGGCTGAAGCCAAGTTATCCCTGCAATTGGCATCGTGGCTCAAGACTAGTCTGACCTACCAATGGTTAGATAACGAGTACCGCACGGCAACCGACCCGGTCACAGACCAACCCGCAAACCTGCCGGGCGGCATCTCGCCGGGCGGCAGTCTCCTGGCGGGAACTTATGACTCCCAACTCACCAGCGTCAATGCCACCCTGA
>JANXQE010000446.1 GCA_025356925.1 Limisphaerales bacterium
CCCCTTGGCCGTAAACCGTAACAGCGCTCGCGGCAGTCGCTGTAGCGGGAAAAGAATGGGATCTCGGCTGGAAGCAATTGATGACCAATAGTTTAATACTAAATCGACCACACACCACGATCCATCCCAGGACAGTTACTCATTTTGGCTTGTCATCGGCAGTGCCACAAAAACACCATTTACTGCTTGCAAGTCCTGTCCGAACGTGGCGTAGTTGGGTGAGGCGCAGCTTTGGGTTGATTCCGTACGGGCTGAATACTTGTTCCAAACCACCGTTGCATATTTGATTATCGTGGGGAATAGTGTATCGTGCGTGCGCGACAGTCTTCCGGTGTTGGCGGTCTTCAAAAGCCCGTTGTGGCCCGTGGAAAAGTTCCGAGACCCGTTCAAGAATGATTGTGACTGTGTGGGTTACGCTTATTCTGAACTAAAAGACACACTGCGCGTCTGATTATTATGCTGAATAGGAAAGAGAGCAAGTTATCGAACGGATCGGACCACCCTGGTCGCGCTGGACAACGACCTCCCCCTGTAAAAGTGCGTCCCCGACGTCGGTTTATCATATCTGCAAAAGCCGCCGGTCATGCCGGGACCTCTCTTCAGCCACCCCAAAAGGGTGCCAAACCTGCTACTCCCATCGCGAAAACCTTACCTGGCGGCAAGGCACCCGTACCGGGTACTCCGCCGTCTCCGGTTGATTTGGCCGAGACGATTAAAACCCTTCTCCACCTGGCACAGGAGAACGGCCACATCACCTACGATGACATTAACGATATCCTGCCGGAAGGGCTATCGCCTGAGGACCTGGACTCGCTTTACACCAAGCTGCGCGGCCTCGATGTCGAGATCGTGGATCATGCTGAGGTCGAGCGCGCTAAACCGGCAGAACCGGAGGAAGAAGAGGATTCGCGGCTCGAGGTGCTCGATGATCCGGTTCGGATGTACATGAATCAGATGGGTAAGGTACCTCTCCTGACTCGCGAACAGGAAGTCGAGATTTGCAAACGCATCGAAGAAGCCGAATCGGAAATGAAGCGTTTGGTTTACGGCCTCGGTTTTACCGCAAAAGAGCACATCGCTATCGCGGAAAAGCTCCTATCCGAGCCGCCCAAAGAGCGCTTCGACCGGGTGGTAGTGGATAAGAAAGTTGCCAACCGCGAGGGCCACCTCAAGGAACTCCGCAATCTGATCAAAAAGGTTCGCGCTCTCGATGCCGAAGTTGACCAGAAGTATTTGGAATGGCAGAAAGCACCGTTGAAAAACCGGGAGAAACTGCTCATTGCCTTCCGCCGGCTTGACAAGCGCGTTCAGGATTCCTTTCCCAAGTTTTTCTACAAACAAAAGGTGCTCGAGGACATGATTGTTGTCGCGGGCAATGTTCACGAGAAGTTTCAGGCCAGCTTGCGTCGGATTCACGAGCTTGAAAGCCATCGGAAATCTGCGGACCAGCAGGCCGCCATTCATG